>CAIXME010000617.1 GCA_903920425.1 uncultured Pirellula sp.
GGATTGTCAAGAACACTGGACGACCTGGGAGCACAAGGCGAGCCACCAACGCATCCGGAATTGCTGGATTACCTGGCGGTGGAATTTGTGGAAAGTGGCTGGGACATCAAGCGTATGATTCGATTGATTGTGAGTTCGCGAAGCTACCAAAGGGCTTCGTTCGCCACAGCGGAATCATTGGCTCAAGACCCGGAAAACAGAATGCTCGCGCGACAAGGGCGTTTTCGGTTGCCTGCGGAATTAGTTCGCGACACGGCTCTTTCGATTGGCGGCATACTGAACTTGACGATTGGTGGGCCAAGTGCCAAACCGTACCAACCAGAAAATTACTGGGAGAACTTGAATTTCCCCCAGCGAACCTACCAAGCGGACCAAGGCCCTCAACAATATCGACGAGGACTTTACACATGGTGGCAACGTTCCTTCGTGCATCCGAGCATGTTGGCCTTCGACGCGCCAACGCGAGAGGAATGCGCGGCGGATCGCAATCAGTCGAACATTCCACAGCAAGCGCTCGTCTTGATGAACGACCCTACCTATACGGAAGCCGCAATGGCGTTCGCTGCGAGAATCGTTGTCGAGGGAGGTCCCGACACTCGATCTAGAATCGCTTGGGCTTTTGAAACGGCAGTATCTCGACCACCCAACCAAACCGAAGTGGATCTATTGGCCCGATTGCATGCCAATTCGCTATCTCAGTTTCAAACAACTCCCAATGAGGCTATCAAAATGTTTTCGGCTTCGGGAGGAGCTCCAGCGACGGAGTCCCAGGCGATTGAAAATGCCGCTTGGGTTCAAGTCGCTCGCGCCGTTCTGAATCTGCACGAAGTCATCACAAGAAACTAATCAGGCAACTAGGATTTCATACTATGACCGAAACGATTTTGGATCCAGTTGCCGCTCGCATGGCACTATTGCGTCGAACGTTTTTGCGAAGGGGAGGATTCGGTGTCGGCTCTTTGGCGCTTGCCTCATTGATGCAATCCGATGCAACGGCGGATGCCCAAAGTCCGGTGCCCACGCCAGGTTCGTCACAGAACGTGCAGCATCATGCACCTCGCATCAAACGTGTGATCTGGTTAACGATGGCAGGTGGCCCTTCGCACCTGGAAACGTTCGACTACAAACCTGAACTCGCCAAACGCGATGGACAGCTTATGCCCGAAAGCATGACCAAGGGGCAGCAGATCGCGCAATTGCAAGGACAGCCACTCAAGTGCTTTGCGCCGCAAACGAAATTCGCAAAGTTTGGCAAAAGCGGCACCGAGATCTGTGAGCTTTTCCCTCGCATCGGATCGGTAGTCGATGACATATGTTTTATCCGATCCATGACAACCGATGCGATCAACCATGATCCCGCGCATATGTTCATGAATACGGGTTCGCAGATCGCGGGCAGACCATCCATGGGAGCCTGGGCATTATATGGATTAGGTAGCGAGGCAACCGACCTGCCAGGTTTTGTTGTGCTTACCTCGCTGGGACGTGGAGGTCAAAACCAGCCCATCGCGGCTCGCCAATGGTCCGCTGGATTGCTTCCATCTCGTTTCCAAGGTGTGCATCTTCGCGGCAAAGGAGAGCCCGTGATGTACCTGCAGAACCCACCGGGTATCGATAGAGCGCAACAGCAATCGCTCATTGAAACGGTGAACGCGCTTAATGGCCATCGCGATCAACTAGTAAACGATCCCGAAATCGCAACCCGCATCGCCCAATACGAGATGGCTTTCCAATTGCAAGACAGCATTCCACGATTGATGGATGCCAACAACGAGGATGCGAAGACGCTCGAGCTTTACGGTGGCAAGATTGGCGATGGTTCTTTTGCAGCCAATTGCCTTTTGGCGAGACGTCTTGCCGAACGCGGCGTACGATTCATCCAACTCTACCACAAGGATTGGGATCATCACGGCGATGTCAAAAACGGTATCCAGCTCAAAGCCGAAGAGATCGACCGCCCGTGCGCTGCGCTCATCGAAGATTTGAAAGCCCGCGGTATGTGGGACGACACCTTGATTGTTTGGGCGGGTGAGTTTGGACGTACACCGATGTCCCAGGGTGGCAATGGCCGAGACCATCACAACAAAGGCTTTACGATATGGCTCAGCGGAGGAGCCGTACGCGGCGGCCTAAACTACGGCCAAACAGACGAACTGGGCTACGCAGCCGTTGAGAATGTCGTCAGCGTCCATGATCTCCACGCCACCATGTTGCATTTGCTTGGTATCGACCATGCGCGATTCAGCGTTAAATTCCAAGGTCTCGACGTGCGACTGACAGGTGTTGAACCGTGCCGTGTGCTTCATGACATCTTGAGTTAAGCGGGCAATCGATTCACCCAGTGAACGACTTCAATCGCTTGGTCTTTTGCCTGCTATCGAAAACTTAAAATAAACAGACCGTAATCTTTGTAAAAGTCGCAGATATGCTAGTTGCTAGCTATTTTTGATGTGCAGCGTTGCCCGGTTCCGGGCCGATGTGAAAGATCAGTCCTAAAACCGAGGAACATCTTTCGCGCCGAACAAAATACATAGTTATGGGCTCTTCAAGAATACTGGTGCAACTAGCATCGATGGTTTGCATAACGAGCGCTGCCTCTCTAGCGCAGACTCCGCCCGAAGGTGGCTTTCAAGAAACCTCCTATACGTTTAGCTCGATGGATGAGCCGCATCTGACTGCATCCACCGAAAGCGAGCCGACGATCGGCGAGCTCTCCGCGAAATTGCAAGCGATCGAGACTCAAGCAGCCAGCGATCGGAAAGAACTCGAAAAGCTATTGGATGCCAAATCCAAGTCGGATGCGGACAAGAAGAAGCTGCCTAACGTGACCATCAATGGCGTCTTCCAAGCAGATGCCGTGATGTTCAACCAGTCCGAGGCAAGTCGTCAAGCATATGGAAGTATTGAAAATGGGGCCGATTTTCGACGTGCACGGTTGAGTGCCAAGGGCGCTGTCTCGGATCGCATGGATTATTTCATGCAGATGGATTTTGGTTTTTTCGGACGTCCTACGTTTACCGATGTTTGGACGGAATTCAAAGACGTCGGCCCGTTGGGAACGGTGCGTGTAGGCCAATGGAAACAGCCTTTCAGTTTAGAAGTGGTTAGCAGTTTTCGCTACACAACGTTTATGGAGCGGTCTTCGCTGTTCCAAGCATTCACCCCCTTTCGCCATATTGGGATTGGGTTTTATGATCACTCGACCGACCTCAATACGACGTGGGCTGCCTCCTATTTCAGAACCGGGCAGGATCAGTTTGCGGGCTCGCTGAGCACCGACGGAGGGAATGGTGCATCTGGGCGATTGACTCATTTGTTGTGGTACTGTGGTCCAAAGGGAGAGGACTATCTCCATGTCGGTGGTGGCTACTTCTTTAATGCACCGCCAAACGAACGCATCCGCTTTCGCAGCGTACCGGAAATCTATGTCGGGGAGTTCGTCGTACCGGCCGGATCTCCTATCGGCACCAGTGGCCAAAGCGTTCCTGACGTCGCGAACGGAACGCCGTTTTTGGTGGACACAGGAACGATTGGTGGTACCGATATCACGCAGACGATCGGTCTCGAATCGCTATGGGTGAGAGGGCCGCTTTCGTGGCAAAATGAAGCCATGGGGTGCTTTGTCGATACAGCGAGCGGCAATACTGCATTTCTTAATGGAGCATACTCGCAAGTTGGTTGGTTCCTTACAGGCGAACACCGCCCATACGACCGTAAAGCGGGAGCCATTGACCGCGTGATTCCATTTCACAGTGTCTCCAAAAGTGGTGGCGGGATCGGAGCATGGGAAGTTGCCGGACGATGGTCTTATCTCGATATCACCGATCGCCAGATTCAGGGCGGCCTGATGCAAAACATGACTGTGGGGCTTAATTGGTATGTGAATCCCAATTGCAAATGCGTGTTCAACTACATCCACTCTTGGGCAGATTCTAGACCGATTCGCAACGGAGTTATCCAGTCTAATGACTTCATCAGTTCGCAATTGGATGCATTCGGCCTTCGCTGCCAATTGGATTTTTAATTTGCTATCTGGCAACGTTGATAGGCTCTCGTCAATGCTCTGGTACAACTAGCGCTAGCACCATTGGTCATCAGCACCTTTGGACAATCGCTTTAGTACATCAAAGTAGCTGCTTCCGAATCGTGCAGATCTGCGCCTAGTCATCTGACAAATGATTGGCTATCTATTGATTGCCCCTCGCCGTGTCTCAGTCCGTTCATACAGTGATGGTATCTATCTGCTTCTTCGGTTGTTCATAGATTTTGATGCGAATCGAAATGTCGTTTAGACTAAACTACAGGACAGGCGATTTCCGAGGTTGGAATTCGAGCCTACGCCGGTACCGTTGTCTGGCTATGCCACTTAACTCCATCGTGGTAGGTTTTTTAAACTGCCCAGTCATTTCGAGGCTTGTTCGCAAGGTGTCAAAAACGAAATCGCTAGTTTCATTGCTTCTACTTTCTACCGTTGGTGTCGGATGGGCTCAATTTGGCTGCTCCAATTCAGCGAAGCCCAAAGCGATCGCCAAGCCAATGACGGCAGTAGTGGTCGCGAAGCCAATTGTGATGCCTATAGTGGAATGGGACGAATTTGTTGGACGACTCGAGCCGATCGAGTCGGTTCAAGTTCGCGCGAGGGTTAGTGGCTATCTTGCTTCTACGAATTTCGAAGAAGGGCAAATGGTCCGCGCTGGAGATATCATTGCTGTAATCGATCAGCGCCCATTCCAGGCCGAAGTGAGTCGGAGCGAAGCGAACGTGGATGCAGCAAATGCGTTGCTTGTTCAAGCCAAAGCGGCTGTCGCCCAATCGGTAGCCGAAAGAGAGAGAGTCAACATTCGACGCAGCCTCGCGAAAAAGCAATTTGATCGAAACGACGAACTTCGAAAGAAAAACGCGACCGCGATTCAAGACTTCGAAGTCAGCGAAGCAGACTACGCTCAAGCGGAGGCGGAATTGATCGTCGCAAACAGTAAGGTCGATTCAGCCGAATCCACTGTCGTTGCCGCCAAGGCTGCGATGAATATTGCCCGAGCCAATTTGGAACTCGCCAAACTCAATCTTCAATACACGCAAGTCCGAGCGCCGATCGATGGTCGCATCAGCAACAGACGTGTCACCGAAGGAAACCTCGTGAGTGGTGGAACGAATGATTCAACTCTTCTAACTACCATTGTGTCGCTTGACCCAATCCACTGCTACTTCGACGCAGACGAAAAGACGTTTCTCAAATACGTACAGTTAGCCAGGGAAGGAAAACGGCCAAGCAGTCGAGAAGTTCGCAACCCCGTTTACTTGGCACTCACCAATGAGCTCGTTGGTTTTCCACACCAGGGGCATATGGACTTCGTTGAGAATAGGCTCGATGAAGAGACCGGAACTATTCGCGGCCGAGCGATTCTGCCAAACACGAATTTTGATTTGACTCCAGGCCTCTTTGCTCGTGTTCGATTGCCAGGCAGTCCTCGCTATAGCGCGATTCTCGTTCCCGACAAAGCGATCGGAACCGATCAAGCCGAAAAATTCGTGCTGACGGTGGATGACAGCAACAAAGTACTTCGAAAGCTAGTGTCTCTTGGTCCTATCTCTCACGGCCTTAGAATTATTCGGAGTGGGCTCGACGGATCGGAACGCGTTATCCTAAGTGGTCAACAGCGAGCCAAACCCGGCACGGAGGTCACCGTCACGACCCAAGAGGTCACACCTGAGAATGAGGTATTGCCGGACGAATACGAACCCGTCTCGCAAGAGAATTGGTTGACTCCGAAGCGCAACGCTGCGGGAAATGTTGTGGTGCCAACCACTTCTCAGGAATCGAACGCAAACTCGTCTGAGCCGGCTGCAATATTAAATGGAGCGAAACCTTGAGGATCGCACATTTCTTCATCGACCGGCCCATCTTTGCTTCGGTCGTCTCAATTGCCATTATTATTCTTGGCTCGATCGCATACTTTTCACTGCCTGTGTCACAGTATCCCGATGTCGTGCCTCCCACCATCATAGTCAGAGCGAACTATCCAGGGGCTTCACCGCAAGTCATCGCGGACTCCGTGGCAACGCCGATCGAACAAGAGGTAAACGGAGTCGAAGACATGCTCTACATGTCTTCGCAATGTACCACTGACGGTGCGATGACCTTGACGATTACCTTTCGCTTGGGAACCGATTTGAATAAAGCGCAAGTGCTTGTTCAGAACCGCGTCGCCATTGCGGTACCTCGTTTGCCAGAAGATGTCAGGCGATTAGGAGTGACCACTGTCAAATCCTCGCCGGACCTGCTGTTGGTAATTCACCTCACTTCACCTGAGAGCAAATACAATCAACTTTATGTCGGCAACTATGGATTTATCCAATTGCGAGACACGTTATCACGGATCGAAGGTGTTGGCGATATCAGCATCATTGGGCTTCGCGAATACAGCATGCGTATTTGGTTGGATCCCGAACGACTTGCTTTTCTATCGATGACGGCAGGCGATGTTGTGAATAGTTTGCGAGAGCAAAATATTCAGGTCGCATCGGGAGTGATTGGTCAGCGCCCCGTGCCCGATGGTAACGCATTCCAATTGACCGTAAACACTCTCGGACGTCTTACCGAACCATCCCAGTTCGAGGATATCATTATCCGGACGGGTGAGAATGGGCGTGTGGTTAGGATTAAAGATGTTTCAAGGACGGAACTTGGCGCGCGCGATTACGCTGCGGACAGCAACTTAGACAATAGCCCTGCAGTCTCCATTATCGTAGCGCAAAGACCTGGTTCGAATGCTCTAGCCACGGCCGATTTGGTGGAGAAGTCCATTGCCAAACTGTCGAAAGATTTTCCCGACGGAATTGAATACCGGATTATTTACAATCCAACTGTTTTCGTGAGAGAGTCGATCGCGTCGGTGATGCATACGCTATACGAAGCCATCATTTTGGTCGTATTGGTTGTTTTGGTTTTTTTGCAAAATTGGCGAGCAAGCCTTATTCCATTGCTGGCAATTCCGGTGTCGCTTATCGGCACATTTGGGGCCATGTATGTTTTTGGCTTTTCACTAAACATCCTCTCGTTGTTTGGGCTGGTTCTAGCCATCGGAATCGTTGTCGATGACGCAATCGTCGTGGTTGAAAATGTGGAACGTCACATTTCACTTGGACTATCCCCGCGCGACGCTAGTTACAAGGCTATGGACGAAGTGACTCCAGCAGTCATTGCGATCGCGGTTGGGCTGTCAGCGGTGTTTATTCCTACGGCTTTCCTTTCAGGTCTAACCGGACAGTTTTATCGACAGTTCGCGCTGACGATTGCTGTTTCAACGCTGCTCTCTGCTTTCAATTCTCTGACACTCGCGCCGGCGCTCTGTGCGTTATTGCTCCAGCCACGAGGGGCCAAAAAGGATTGGTTTTCGCGAATTTGGGACCATCTATTTGGTTGGTTCTTCAGATTCTTTAATCGGACTTTCGACTACACAGCAAACGCCTACGGCCGAGCCGTTCGATGGACTGTTCGTCGAACCATCCTCCCGCTAACAATCTACGTTGGAATGATTTTGTTGGCTGTTGTCGGGTTCACAACCACGCCAACGGGGTTCATCCCCAAGCAAGACATGGGGTATTTAATCACCATGGTTCAACTGCCAGACGGAGCGTCCGTGGAGCGAACTGCAGAAGTAGTTAGCAATGCAGTGGAGATTATTCGCAAGCATCCTGGCGTCTCGCATGCGATTTCATACTCTGGCTATTCAGGTACCACACGGAGCAACAGTCCAAACTACGGCTCGATCTTCATTATCCCCAAGCCGTTTCACGAACGGGTTGCACATGGACCTACAGCCAACCAGATACAGCGAGAACTTCAGGCTTCACTGAGCGCCGTTCCGGACGCGATCATTTTTGTGATTGCTCCACCACCAGTTCGCGGACTTGGTACTGCAGGTGGGCTCAAATTCCTTGTTCAGGATCGAGCAGGTTATGGATATCAAGAATTGCAGACCGCGACGGACAAACTCATTGCTGCGTGCTCGCAGGACCCGGATCTTGCAAATGTGTTTACGACCTACCGAGCAACCACTCCCCAGCTCTATGCCAATGTGGATCGAGTAAAAGCAAGTATGCTCAATTTGCCGATCGCTAATATTTTCGAGGCTCTTCAAATCAACTTAGGATCGGCATACGCTAACGACCTCAACTTGTTTGGTCGTACGTTTCAAGTGCGCGTTCAATCGGAGGGAGAGTTCCGACAGACGGCGGAAGACATTACCCGTCTCAAGGCAAGAAACAAAAATGGAATGATGGTTCCATTGGGAGGAGTGATCGATGTCGAATGGCGAAGCGGTCCCGATCGAGTCGTAAGATACAACATGTACCCATCGGCAGAAGTGCAGGGGGATACCGCCATTGGGCGCAGTTCAAGCCAGGCAATAGCGGCCGTCGAGAGGATTGCTGCCTCTCAATTACCTCAAGGCATGTCTATCGAGTGGACAGATATCGCGTACCAAGAACAACTCGCAGGAAACACTGCGATCTATATCTTTCCACTTTGCATACTTTTTGTTTTCTTGGTCCACTCTGCAGAGTACGAGAGTTGGATACTGCCTCTTGCCATTATTCTCATCGCACCGGTTTGCCTTCCCTTTGCCTTGGGCGGAGTCGTGTTGCGAGGGATGGATAACAATTTGATTTCACAAATTGGATTTATCGTGTTGATCGGGTTGGCCGCCAAGAATGCGGTGCTTATCGTCGAGTTTTCGAAACAGCTAGAAGAAGAGGGAAAGAATCGATTCGATGCAACAGTGGAAGCATGCCGACTCCGACTAAGGCCAATTCTGATGACATCATTTGCCTTTATATTAGGCGTGTTGCCGATGGCACGTGCTGTTGGACCAGGCTCTGAGATCCGCCAGGTTCTGGGGACAGCTGTCTTTGTAGGAATGCTTGGCGTAACACTTTTGGGGCTTTTCCTCACACCAACCTTCTATGTCGTGTTGCGAGGCATCGCGCAACGTTTTTGGACCGAACGGAAAGAGTAAGCATGCTCAGTCGTGTCGTCTTGAATTTTGCTCCGTAGTTCGCTCGGAAAATAGTTGAACCAAGCATACCGCTGTATACCGGTTGCCACTCAACGGTGCTGCGGAATTTCAATGCCGTTTGTTGTGTTCGGCAAGAAGTTGCGCAAACGGAATGAAAAAGCGATCGCAGCGCAGCCACAACATGCAGCAATCAAGCCGGCCAACGCAAAGCCAGTGAGCGGACCGCCCGGATACTCTTCACCGACAATTGAACCGGTTATCAGAGGGCCGACCGCTGTAGCAAAATGGGAGACGGCCGTATTCAAATTCATGAATGCACCGCGCAAGGCTGGGTCGGACGATCGCAACATCATCGCTTGCGCTGGGATGATTCGACCACTTGCTAAGACCATAAAGAGAGTGGTTGCCGTTGACGCAGTAAAAAGGGACACGTTTGGCAAATTGGTAATTACTAGGGTCATAATCACTGCCCCACCAGCACAGAAAATGAAAATGGGTTTGGCTCCAAATCTATCTGTGGCCCACCCGATGACATTCAACGTCACCAAAGTGAAACCACCTGCGACGGCATAGATGATCGGTAAATCACTGGCTGATCGTCCGCAGTTAGCCTGCACATAAGGTGCAATGAAGGGCACGATCGTGAACGTGCCCAAAACCGTCGCCAGCATAAACAGAAATGCCCACTGGTGATTCGGCTGCTGAACGACCGACACAAATTGCTTGTATGGATTTCGGTGAACACCTGCTCGATGGCTGGTCAGTGAAGGAAGTCGAATGATCGCAAGCAACCAAACGCACATTGCCAACACGCCAATCGCCAAAAATGGTGCATTCCAATTCTCAAAGTAAATTGCCAACCATAGACCTATGGGAAGTCCAATGGTGGATGCAACCGCAAACGAGGACGTAACTACTCCAATAGCTCGCCCACGTTGCCGATCGGTGAATACGTCTCCAACAATAGCCATCACGCAGGCGGATGCCATGCCGCCGAACAGTCCCGTTAAACAACGGGCAACCAACAGATGCGCGTAGTTGGGAGCAGAACCGCAATAGAAAGTTGCCAACACAAATCCACCAAAAGACCCAATCAATATCGTTTTGCGGTCGTACCGATCGACGATTGATGAGCTGAGAATCCCCATGAGCATCGCGGCGATTCCATAGGCAGAAACGACAGCGGCAAATTGCTGCGGATTGATTTGCAGCTGGTGCCGCAAGCTGTCGCCGAGCGGCATCACAATGACAAAGTCGAGGATATGCGTGAAATTGATTGCAGCCAAAAGCAATAACAGTCCCCATTGCTGACCACTAAATTTGGATGACATCGCTTCCGCGTTCGTATCCAATGCTTGTTGATCGCTTTGCATCAAATCCCTTTGAGGATGAGTTAACTGGGGTCAATTTGAACAGTGATCCGAGGCTGTTCAACGATAGAGCGTAGTATCGATTGAAAAGTTCACAAGTCATGCTGCTGGAATGCTACCCCAAAACGGATCTATGGTTCTAGAAACCTATCCACGAAGTGTGGCGCAAGAGCTCCAACGAAAAAGGTTATCTCGTCTCGTCCCGTTTGATGCCACAGTTACGCTAGCTCGAATTAGGACCTTTTGACATTGAATGGAGCTAGGCCAGGAGCAACGATTAGAACAATGCCAGCATTCTCGAATGCATTGCGAATGAGGCTTACATGATGTAATGGCCGAGGAGTGTGGTGCGATACGGGAAACACGGCGCATGGACGAAAGAGGAGCACTGGCTCGGTTTTCGCTCAAGGACGGCACGTCGCGTCTTTGCATTCTGTGGTATTCCCTGCCGTTCGCATGGGAAACCAACCTCTATTGACCGGAAAGTTAAGAAATCGATACACTCGGTTGGACAGTTTCGTATACATGGAGGTAGTGAGCAGGATATGGACGCAATACCAGTCGCTTCGGCAGATGTCTCGGGGAACGAAGAACGATATGCCGCGGAAGCAATCCGCAGCTCCTGGATTTCATCCACCGGTCCTTTTATCGACCGATTCGAGGCTGAATTCGCGGAGCTGTGTGGCACCCGGTATGCGCTCGCCTGTTCCAACGGAACGACCGCGTTGCACTTGGCACTCATGGGCCTAGGATTGAGGCCTGGCGATGAAGTGATCGTGCCGTCCATGACCTATATCGCAACCGCGAACGCCGTTCGTTATTGCGGTGCCGAGCCGGTTTTCGTCGACGTCGACGCGGACACTTGGTGTATTTCCCCTCAAGCCATTGAAAAGGCCATTACGGCCCGTACTCGCGGGATCATAGGTGTGCATTTGGTTGGGCATCCTGCTGATATGGACGCTATTAACGAGATTGCGGCCATTCATGGTCTGTGGGTCGTTGAAGATGCGGCGGAAGCTCACTTTGCAAAATACCGTGGCCGAAGCGTTGGCGGCTTGGGCACGATGGCGACGTTCAGTTTCTTTGGTAACAAAATCATCACTTGCGGAGAAGGTGGCGCGGTAACGCTCAACGATCCACAGCTCTACGTTCGACTCAAGATGCTACGAGGGCAGGGAATGGATCCTCGTCGTCGATACTACTTCCCAATCACCGGCTACAACTTTCGCCTGACCAATGTTGCGTGTGGAATGCTTTGCGCTCAGCTTGAACGCAGAGAAGAGATTTTCCAAAAGCGACGTCAGGTGTTCGATGCCTATACGAATAACTTGTCCGGCATTCGTGGTATCCATTTCCAGCCTGTGGCAAGTTGGGCCGAAACGGCACCATGGATGTACAGCGTTCAGATTTCGCCTGAAGAGTTTGGTCGCACCCGAAATGAACTCATCGAGATCCTGAAACAAGAGAACATTGATTCACGCCCATTCTTTTTTCCGCTGCACACCCTGCCACCGTTTACAGAAGTTGCTTCGCGTCAGCAACACTCTATGCAAGTAACGGATAGACTCGGCGACAATGGACTGATGCTACCGACGTATAATGCATTGAGTATGGAATCGATTGATCGAATCTGCTCCGTAATTCGCAAGAGTGCCACATCGAAGTTAGGGATACGTCGTGCGGCGTAGCAGCGACTCCGTTTCGGAGAATCGCTATGGGGCAAAATTGGATAGCCCAGGGCGACGCAACGCGCTAAAGAGTTTGGCGATCGTATTGCAGGATTCTTCGACAGGTGGTTGGCGATATACGCTCAGGCTGATAGAAGGCATCAAGGCAGTACGCCCCGAATTGGACATGACTGCTTATTTGGGGCGGGGGATACATCGGATCGACAAAGTCGATTCGCCGCGAGAAGTGCTGGAGCGCTTCGGTGTTCGCGTAAAAAAAATGCCATCGTTGAGGCCAATCGATCGTCGTCGCACATCCAAATATGTGACAAGCGTCTTGCGACGATTTCTGGAAAAGCCTTTGTATTACCGTTGGATAAGCGATATCCAACGCCATGACATGTCTCTTTTTGCATGGCCATTTGGAATTGAATGCCCACCCATCCAAAAACCGATGGTCTTCGTCCCGCATGATTTCAATTACACGCACTTTGTAGGTACGTTTGTCGACAGGAAAAGCGATCTAGGCTTGTTCAAAGCCATGCATCAGCGATGGATTGACCGTGCGCATGCGATTGTGTCGTCTAACTTCATCGCCGATGAACTCATGAGGACATTTCCTGGCGCAAGCGCTCCGCGCGTGATCCCGCTTTCTCAACTCGGCCAAGAAGGCGCATGCTCGAGCGACACCGTCGCGAACACCTTGGATGCTCTTCAGATTCATGGCGACTACTTGTTGTGCTTGAACAATCTGTCGGCACACAAAAACCTAGGCCAGGTGATTGCTGGATTCCATTACGCTAAAAAGCGGTTTCCCAATACGCGGTTGGTCATTGCCGGACATGGCACGGATGGCATTCGCGGAAATGCCAGTGTGCCGTGGTATTTGGATCATGTGGCCGAAGGTGGAGACGTCATCAGTCTCGGGCTGCGAAGCGATGAGGAAATCAAGTCGTTGATTCAGGGTGCGAGACTCGTCATTAACGGATCCGTATACGAAGCGGGGAATGGTTCTGGCCTTGATGCATGGTCGTTAGGAACACCGGTAGCGATGTCCGCAATCCCTCCATTTTTGGAGCAGATGCAGCGACTGGGCGTGCATGCGGAAACGTTTAACCCACGATGTTGCTACGAAATCGGCGATGCAATCGTCCGTTTGATGGAAGACCCTATTCGCGCTGCCCGACTTGCTGAATGTTCGCAGCAAGCGATGCAAAGATACACGTGGACAGACGTAGCGGCCCAATATGTAGATTACTTTGAAAGAGTTTTGCCCCCAATTTACACAGAGGAAAGACAGGTTTTCACCAACGCTGCTTGATGCGCCCCAACAGTCAATGCGTGGTTTTAACGCGATAATGCAAAGAGTCGGTAGACTCCAAGACAAGTGAGGGATAGGGTGAATACAGCAATCATTATCAATGCCGCAGGGTGCGGTTCGCGCTTGGGATTGGGAATACCCAAATCCTTGGTGAAGGTAGGTGCTCAGCAAATTCTGAAATGGCAGTTAACCACCATGTGCCGTTCAGAAGACACCGTGCGCATCGTCGTTGGCTACATGGCAGAACAAGTCGCTGAACTAGCAAAATTTTGCTTTCCGACGATCAAGGTAATCCACAACGACGATTGGCAATCCACCAAAACTGCCGCCAGTCTTTCGTTGGGTGCTGCAAACTGGAATGGCAGGTGTGTCTCATTAGACGGTGACCTCCTGGTGCATCCCGGCGACTTCCGGCAGTTGGTCGAGTCTGGATGGGATACCATTGGTGTCACGGCGGTATCGTCGCAAGAACCGGTGTGTGCTGAAGTGGATGAAAGCGGAATGTGTCGCGCGATTTCGTACGATACGAAAAGTCCATGGGAGTGGACGGGGCTGGTCAATTTCGATCCTCGCCGTGTTCCTCCAGCGAAAAATCACGTCTTTGAAATGATACAGGGCATTTTGCCAGCCGTCGCTATCGACGTCCGAAGCGTGGAGGTAGACACGTTGGAAGACCTTCGCAATGCGAATTTCGCATGGTCACGGCTACTTTCACTGCAAAACAGTCACGAAGGACATCGAGATGGACAAGCGGAAGATCGACCAATTTTGGCAGTCTCGGACATCAATCGCAGACCCTCGTTTGGCAACCAATTACCGAAACGACGGGCGGCTTAGCATCGATTTTGAGTTTGCACGTAGCCATCTCCACGATGCACGGACGATTCTAGACCTTGGGGCTGGTTCGTGCACTTTAACCCAGCTCTTCTTGCCTTACGTAGATCACATAACTGCGGTCGATAAAGTCGCAGGATTCTTTGATCGCGTACCGTCGGATCCTAAATTAACAACACATTGCGCTGACGTGGCTACTTACCTGTCCCCCAAAACATTTGATGGGATCATACTCTTTGGTGTAGTGAATTTTCTAACGCCAACAGAGGAGCAAATCTTGTACGAGAACTGCTCGAAGATGTTAGGAGATCAGGGTGTATTCTTGGTCAAAAATCAATGCGGGATCGAAGACGAGAAGTTGGTCGATCGCTTTTCTGAAGAGCTAGGGTGCGACTATCATGCTCGTTATCCTTGGGTACGAGATCAAGAACGAAAGCTAGGTGATTTTTTTTGCGTCGAGACGGTCGATATCTATCCCAGCGAAATCAATCGATGGCCTGATACTCATTTTTATGCTTTTGTATGCAAACAGCGACAGAAGTAGAAATGGACAAAGATCATGTTCGCAATTGCGCCGTCCCCTGGACACCACTTTCATCGAATCGAAAACACGGATGTATTGCGTGATATCGCCTTTGGAAATCTAGACGGCTGGCGAGCGACGGATGTCATCTTTACCTGCAGTGATTTTTCGAAACGGGTACGAAAGAAATTCCCAACCAGCACCGTCGTGTCTGTCTCCGATGCTGCAGAGTTTTGGAAGCTCTCGCAAACTTGCGAAAGCAAGCGATTTCATACGATAGGTATCATCTCGCCTGGACTTTTGGACTTCGCGATTGCTGATCCTGCTGCGATGCGATTTCTGTGCCGACTTTGTAGTCATCATCTACTGCTATGGACCAGGTTTCCCGATCCAGCATGCGTTGCGCTAAGAAAATCACTACACGCGGCGGGGTTCTATGAGGTGGTAAGCGAAGAGGGTGACAGCCAATCAAACCGATTCGATTTTTCCTCGGTAAGCTGTCAGCCCGATGGTGAGCACTGCCTGGAATCTCAAACCCTTGGATTCCGGAATCGAGAAGCTCCTTATCGAACCGTCGTTGCATTCCGGTGCGCTTGCGATATCGAAACGACCTATCCTTGGCTATACCCACTCGGTACGCCGCCGGTCCAGCGAGACCTTGGGATTGCTGCAGACAATGAAGACAAAGTTGTATTGGCGGTTCGTTCAACCGATGCGGTGATAGATGATCGCAGTTCTCTTTTTGTTAGCGCAAAAATCTGCTGGAACTCACCGTTGCCAACCAATTCTTTTGTTGGATTGGTTGGTTGTCATGAAGGCTTTACCGACCAAGGCATGATTCTGTTGATGCTGGAAGCGTATTCTGAGGAGGTCGCTTACCTCAGTCTATGGGAAAGCAATGACCAATGGATTCGTATTATGAACATGCGAATCCCCATCATGTGCGAGCGCGTTGCACAAATCTCCCGGTACTTTGTGACGCTAAAAATGGAGATTTGTGATTCGTTTGTCGAGGTGAATATGGATAGCAAGCCTTTGGTGCGTGTTTATCAGAATGGACTTCGAGTCACGAATCGATTCGGCATGCGAATGCGAGGCAGTCAGTTCGTGGTCGAGGATTTAGCAGGTACCATCGAACATCATGAGTAGCGAACCAAAGAAAACAGTAGTTACGTCCGGAGTGGATTCCGAGTATGTGCTCGGCGATTTGGCTCAGGTCCTAAGATTGCGTGGATATCGGGTTGTTGAATTCAATTTTGGTGAGCGATTGGATGACATAAAGCAGCAACTGAGACAGCTTGCGAACGAAAGCGTGGCGTATATTACTTCCTCGCATACCAATTTCACTCTGCGCACGGCACAGAAGATGGTTCCTGGATTCGCCCGTTTGTATCCAAACTATCTCGCTCCTGTCGAGATATTGCCGATTCTGAAGCCAAGTATTTCTATCTTCGTGCCGCACGATTTGTTGACCCCTTATGGTGATTCCAATGTTAGCGAGTCGCTGCTTTTGGACTTGTACGACCACGTAATGGCTCCGAGCAATGCAGAGTCGGTTCAGTCGCAACTGAAAACAGGGACACGCGTGCATGAAGCAGGGTGGATCAAATACCAGTTGTGTAATTCCAGCGAAACTCCGACGATGAGCCCTGCCAGTGAAACCTGTTCATCCAGCATTCGTCCCTTGCGAATCACTTTTTTTGTCAGCATGATCGAGCATATGCGGACCAAGTATGGAGCGATTGGCTTAGTAGATTATCTCATGCCCATTTTGAATTCGGGTGTCTGCGTCAAACTCCCGGCATGGAGAGGGATCGAGGAGATCGAGGCAGCGATTGGGGAACGCACGACGGCGAAGATCATCCCTGCCAGCGTCAATTCCAGCAAACTTATTCAGCAATCGGATGTGGTCATCTGCAACACGGTTTCGTCGATCCTCGCGGAATCGATTTCAATGGGAGTACCATCGGTTTGCCTTCTTGATAACGAAGGGACAGAGGCAAGTATTCGATTGGAAAAATTGGCAGACTTTCCGAGCATACAATGGCATCCTTATTTTGATAGAATGGGTTTTCCGGATGGGTACTTGGAAACGCTTGCAAAATCAACGTTGCCTCGTTTGATTCGCCCATTCGATTTTGACCTATTGGAAAGTCTGCTTCACACTGGTCGCGAGTCACTCGATAGATAGCATTCCATCATTGCGGGGAATGATTTGAGATTGACCTGTGAAAATGACAATTGCTACGCTCACGGGTGAAATAGGGTGAGTACGACGAAAAAGTTTAAATGCAAATATTACTAGCCACATCCACAGAACAATTCCACAATCGAGAGATTGAGCTGGAGAGCCTACGAGACCAATTGCAAGCATTGGGTGCTAGTACGGATGTACTTGTCCTGCCGTTTTCGATGGAAGATCCGCATGTGCTTGCACAGCTTGCTTCTTACCGCATGTTAGATGTTCGGCACTTTGCGGACTGCATGGTTTCGTTGTCACCACCTACTCACATGTTGCGGCACCCGAACAAAGTGTTGACGTTTTCGGAGGATGGGCCGCAGATGGTGGATTCGTGGGACCGAAAGTATGGCGCAATAGAAACCAAGCCCATGCAAGCAATCCGCAATTTGATTGTGCATGCCGAGCAGGTGGCGACCGAGGAAGCCGCGTTGGGGATTTGCTTTTCGCACCATGTCGCTCGTCGAATGCAGTCAGTGGTAAATAGCGTGGTCATAGACGCCACGAATCTTGCGTTCCAGCTGGTTGGCAAAAAGGCCAAAAACCCTCGGCTAGCGGGAAAAGTAGTTGCATGAAGATTTTTGTCGTCAACAACATGGTTCCCTTTGTACGTGGTGGAGCAGAGGAGCTGTCGAATCACCTGATTCAACAGCTTCGCGATCACGGGCACCGCGTGGAATTGATCCGAGTTCCTTTTAAGTACGAGCCACCGGAGCAGATCTATAGCGAGATGTTGGCCTGCCGTATGATGCAAATCGAGGACGCGGATTTGGTAATTGCGTTGAAGTTTCCAGCGTATTTGATACCTCATCCGAACAAGGTCCTTTGGCTGGTTCATCAATACAGACAAGCCTACGACATGTGGGAAGCGGGCTCATCGAACATCCCGTCGACACCAAACGGTATTGAGCTAAAGCGATGCATCACAGAGGCAGACTCGGACTGCTTCAAAAATGTTCGACGCATGTGTGCCATTTCGCCGGTGATTCAGCAACGACTGAAAAGATTCAACGGGCTGGATAGTGAGCTATTGCGAACGCCATTGAATGCGCCTGAGCAATTCGTTGAGGGTGAGTATGGCGACTATATTTTCTGCGGCGGACGCATCAATCAAACCAAGAGGCAGTATCTTTTGGTTGAGGCAATGCGCTACACCTCGTCCAAATGCAAACTGGTCATCGCTGGACCGGCAGATAGTTCCTCGGACGGCGACAAGCTCCAAGAATTAGTCCAGCGATATGGATTATCGGATCGAGTGCATCTCGATGTTGGCTTTCACCCTCGGGAAAAGATCGCTTCTTGGGCTAGCAATGCTCTCGCCTGCGCGTACTTGCCCATCGACGAAGACTCTCTGGGCTACGTATCGATGGAGGCCAATCAAGCAGCCAAAGGGGTGTTGACCGTTACGGATTCTGGGGGAATCCTAGATCTGGTTTTTCACGATGAGACCGGTTGGGTATGCGAGCCAGACCCGATTGCGTTGGCGGCCCAACTAGACCGAATTCATGAAAAACGATCCGAGACAATTGCCATGGGCAAGAACGCCAAAAAGCGTTGGCTAGCGATGGGGATCAATTGGGCCAATACGATTGAAAGGTTGGTCGCATGAAGCTAGCTTGGTATACCCCATATTCAAAGTACTCGGCGATTGGAGCATTCAGCCGTGAAGTCATCGCCTCTTTGACTGAGCTTGGCCACGAAGTCACCATCGTGCGATGCGAAAAGCCGAACTCTTGCGTGTCCAAGACCGAGGCAACTCATGTTGCGCCTCTGGTCCATGCGAGTTCATTTGACCAAGACGTGCAAGGTTATCTCGCACGCTTTGATGTTGTCGTTTACAACGTTGGGAATCATTATTCCAACCACTATTTTTCGATCGAGCACCAGCGACAAGTTCCTGGGATCACGATTTTGCATGACTACATGCTCCATCATTTGCTCGCGGAATGGTGTGCGGAAGACGAAAGCCGAAACTACCTCGATGTCCTGCTAGAAGAAGCGGGAGAAGAGGCGATCGAGGCATTTCATCTAGCCTCCAAGCATGACATCCAAAAAGACTGGTACATGTCCAAGGCAGCAGAATACCCTGTGCTGCGATTTGCAATAGCGTCTACGCTAGGTGTTGTGACTCATGCGGATTTTTATAGGGAGTCGACTCGCAAACTGCTTCATTGCCCGGTGACAACGATCCCGCTTGCGTACCCTCATAAAACCGAAAGTAAACTAGACTCGCCGGTCCGGTCCAAGGGCAAATTAACCTTGCTGACCATTGGCGATGTGAACATCAACAAACGATGTGAATCCATAATTGAGGCGATAGGGAGTTCACCGGAAATCGCGAGTCGCTGGAGATATCGCATTGCAGGGAAGGTCACCAAAACGTATGGCGCCCACCTGATGCGACTTGCCAATCAAGGGGCCGCAACGGTGGAACTTGATCTATTGGGTGCCGTGGATGACAACCAGTTGGAAGCGGAAATGGCATCGGCTAATGCGATTTCATGCCTACGATTTCCGATCATCGAGGGAGCATCTGCAAGCGTGGTTTCTAGCTTGGCAAGCGGCAGGCCGACTTTGGTGAGCAAGGGAGGTTGCTATGATGAGATTCCCGAAACGATGGCGTACCGGGTTCCGATCGATGCCGAGCTGGACTCCATCCGCAGTCATTTGAACCACATCTCAGAAAACTATGAAGTTGCGGTTCAGCAAGCCGACAAAGCGCGTGCTTGGATCAAAAATCGCCACAGTGGAAGCCACTACGCCGATTCCTTTTGTGCCTTTTTGGAGGCTTCGTTTGATGAGTTTCCGTTGATCGCCCTTTCCGACCAAATTGCATCCAGCCTTTCGCAGTGGAATTGGACATCCGATTCCCCTGTGGTAAACCAATTGGACGGAGTGATCAATCATTTGTTTCGTTCTACCACGAGCAAGTCAAAGGCTGGGATATGACCTTTTCGGTTGCTAGTCGAATTCGCGCGAATATCCAGAACAGAACGAGCACGCAGAACGCGCATTCCATGTCGGGACCTCGAGTGTACTATTCGACTGGAAATTGGGGCCGAAAGCATGAGATCGTTGCCGTTCAAGGCCACGGACTGCATGAGGTCGAATGGATCGAGAACAAACCTAGCGTCTGGACATCCCGTGACGCCAAACTGTCCTGCGCTTTCACTCGTCCACGGCATGTTCGCTGGATCTGTATCGAAGTGGACAGCGGTCCAATCCCCAACACGCTTACTATCTCGATCAATGCGGAAAATCCGATTCAGGTCAAAACAAAGGGACGGCAGATGATTCGCCTCAAGTCGCGACGTCCTGCAAATCATAGCAGCCTGATGATCGACATCCATTCATCTGTCTTCTCACCACATCTGCACATAAAAAAGAATAACGATCCGAGAGAAGTGGGCGTGATGATTCGCGAAGTCCAGATTGCCAAGTACTGGTGGCGGCTCCCAATGGGTGGCTACAATCTGCCCTTCCAATTTTACGATTGGATGCTCTCACTTCGCCGACGTAAATCAAAGCAATCGGCCTAGCACGAAATCATCCTTTCGAGTCCATCAATTTAGCGACGCATCGGGCGAGCGGGGCAACCAATCCACGTTTCGTTGTCAGGCACATCGCGAGTCACAACCGCCCCCGCCCCAACTACGGATCGGGAGCCGACGGTCCTCTCTGGAATCACGACCGTGCCTATCCCGAGGAAGCTGCTGTCTCCAACACGCACGTTTCCTGCCAAGTGGCATCCGGGAGCAATATGCACAAACTCGCCAATGATCCCGTCATGATCTACGCTACTTGTCGTATTGATAATCGAGCCGGCTCCGATGGTCGTTTCAGCGCCAATAGCAGCATTTGGCATCACCACCGTACCGTTCCCTATCCTGGCAGATGGAGAGACGTAGGCCGTTGCCGCGATGACGACGGGAATTTCGATTCCTAGATTCGACAATTTCGTGGATAGCTTGCGTCTCAATTGATTTTCGCCGATGGCGACGAAGCCCAAAATGCCTCGATTTGCATAATCTTTCAGGAGGCTGTCTTCTTCGGACAGGACCGGAATACCGAGGACATGCTCGTCGGTACTCGCTTTTGCTGCCAAGCAAGCGATGATTTCCAAGTTGGAACGGCTGCGTATGGCCTCGATAACCATCTTGGCATGCCCGCCAGAGCCCAATAAAAAAATCTGATCTGACATCGTTGATCGGTAACTCCCTGCAATGTTTAGAGCGCAAAGTTTGCTTGCAACGCAATGCTCTTGACCGGTCATCGGCTTTTATGCGATACCCCCCAAGAACGATGGATGCCAGATAGGTTATCCGCTTCCCGGTTTTTAGGCACGGATGTCGAGCTTTCGATGAAAAATTTTTGGACGGCGATCAAGGATTCGCTTCATCACGCGCCAACGATCCTCGTTGCTACGCTTTGTTCGCTAGGCATCGCATTTCTATGGGCCTCCAACATTGGTGCGCTCTATCCCGTGATCGACATGACCCTCAAGGGAGAGTCGATGCAAAGTTGGATGGAGCAAAGCATCCAAGCCAGCGAATCGAAGCTTGTCCAATTGAGGCTTAGCGAACAAGAAGCGAAAACCAATCAGCAGCTAGTAGAGTCCCAGACCATAGGGCGAGAGATCCAGACAGAGGAGCGAAGCCTCGCATGGAGAAAGTATGGATTGGGCTGGACGAACGCGCTTTTGCCAAGAGATCCATTCCAGACGATTTGCTATATCATGGGTCTACTGATGGTCAGCACGCTGATCAAGCATCTGCTCATGCTGGCCAACGATTTGCTGATCGGTCATGTATCGACCAGTATTGTCCGCACGCTTCGTCAGCGCGTTTTTGATACGGCGCTCGGCATGGACAGGAAAACCTACCAAGCGTACGGCACAAGCGGGTTGCTCGCGGCCATCACAACAGCCGCGGACGGTTTGGCTGCGGGATTGATGGCCATCTTTGGAGCGGCTGTGCGCGAGCCCTTGAGAATTGGGGCATGTTTGATTGGAGCATGTCTAATCAGCTGGCGACTGCTGTTGCTTTCCGTGGTGCTAGCGCCGTTCTTGATTGGAGTCATCTACATCTTCAATCGAAAGATCCGAAAAGTAGCTTCCTCGATCTTGGGGCAAAACGCGAGCTTTCACGAAGTGCTGCTCGAAGCGCTCGGGAATGTCTTTACGGTGCAAGCATTCACCATGGAAAAGCAAGAGCGGGAACGCTTTAACGCTTGTACCAAAGACATGAAGCGGATCAGTTTAAAGATGATCCTTTACTCTGGGCTGAGCAAACCATTTACTGAATTGATCGGCGTGGGCATGGTGGCGATTACCATTTGCGCTGGAGCGTATTTGGTCGTCAACAAGCAAACGCACATCTTCTTTCTCCGAATTTGCGATAACCCAATGACGGTTCCAGACTTGCTCACGTTTTTTGGATTCTTGATTGGCGCAAGTGATCCGCTGCGCAAGCTATCTGGGTTGTCGGTGAGTA
Source organism: uncultured Pirellula sp. (assembly GCA_903920425.1). Lineage (GTDB taxonomy): Bacteria > Planctomycetota > Planctomycetia > Pirellulales > Pirellulaceae > JBKCUI01. Next base: position 22,464 of record CAIXME010000617.1, read on the forward strand.
TATTCGGTGGGACGATGGCAGCAGACTTGCTCTACGGAATCCTCAAGACAAAGCCCATTCTTGCAGAGCCCGAAACGCCGGTGACATTGAACGACCGTCATCGAGAACTTTCGCTCCGCAATGTCCGATTCCACTACAGTCCTGATCAACCCGTTTTGCGGAATGTTGACTTAGAAATTCCCTTTGGAAAAACGATCGCCATCCTCGGTTCCAATGGAAGTGGAAAATCGACTCTGATCCAATTGTTGTGCCGATACTATGATCCAGTCGAGGGTCAGGTTTGCCTGGATGGAAATGACTTTCGGCAAATGGCGACGCAAGACATTCGGCAGCGGATCGCCCTCGTCAGCCAGAGTACCGAACTGTTCAACCGATCAGTTTTTGAAAATATTAAGTATGGCAGCCCTGACGCCACACTCGAGGAGGTCATCGCAGCGTCGAGACTGGCCCACGCGCATGAGTTTGTGACCGATTCATTAAGCGACGGGTACAACACGATTGTCGGACAAGCTGGCCAACGACTCAGCGGTGGACAACGCCAACGTATTGCCCTTGCTCGTGCTATCTTGCGAAAGCCAGAGGTACTGATCCTCGACGAGTCCACCAGCCAGATTGATATGGCCAGCGAGTTGAAAATCCGAGAGACGCTCCAATCGATGAAGGGGCAAATGACGATTATCATTATCACCCACCGTGAAGCCCTCATCGCGCTCGCGGACGATGTCTATCTGATGCAATCGGGTTCGTTGGCCAATGCTACTTCAGTCGCTGCGGCGTAGAGGCGATCGACGCTGAGGTCAACTCAACGTGGTATGTGCCGAGTAAGTTGTTGACTCTGGTAACTCCGTTCATCGCAAATCTTCATACGCGACGAGGTGGCTCCGCACTTGTGTAGCGAATGTGAATTTTTTGTAGCCCCATTTCGCTTATGCCAGAGGCATGGGACTATGTTGCGTTCAGGAGAATTCTCCTAGGATTGGGAGGTTTCTTTCCCGAGCATTTTTCGTTTTGCTGGTTACAATGGGCTTTCTAAACAGCGCACTAGCCATTGATCTAATCCACTTTTGTTGGGCGAATCCCGTTGTCTCGCTCTAAAACAGTCTTTTCGAATCTCGTATCGCCGATCGTTCGACCAATCTTTCTCGGTTCGGTGGCTGGCAGTCTTTTAGCTGTTTTGTTTTTGGTTGTCCGGACTCAGGAACGATTTCAAGCCTGGAAGAAGTGCCAATATTCCATTGCCACCTCCGATCTGTTCAGCATCAAGACGCTTATCCAGCAAACCACGTCTTCGACCAAGGGGGCAGACGGAGCGGGGACGCAGCTCGATCCAGAAGTCGAGAACGCGATCAACGAATTGAAAAAGGGGGAATTGAATTGGGGTACAGGCATTCGTGTCGATGGGACTATCGCCGAGAACGCTGCGAACAGCACTTGGAGCAGCGAGCCCAATCGGTACCAGCGCTTGAGAATAACAGCAAGCTTAGACGCTCGGTTTGCACCTCGCGATCAGCTGACATTGATACGCCGATTCTCCAATGAAGAGATCGACCGTTTGCATGTATTTGATTGGCTTTGCGGTGCGGTGATCTTGATATCGTGTAGCTCGCTAGGAGGAGGGATCAGTATTCGACGCGCACGACGGCAAACGTTGCTTCGGTCTCTCTCGGTATGGTCTGCCCGAAATAGACAGCGGCCATCTACATCCGTAGGTAGCCGTGATGAGGCTGCCGATATTCTCCATTCCGTTGACTCCGACATTGCGAGAATTGTCTCAGGATCAACCGAGTCGTTGATTGCAAAGATGGAAGCCATACAGCAGTCCGCAGAGCATTCGACGCTGGTGTTATCCGCAATGCCTGTCGGTGTGTTAGCCTTCGATGCCGAGCTAAGGTTGTTGTTTGTGAATCGAGCCGGACGCGAGTTGCTAGGACTAGCGGACTCTCAGTTTCGGCAGCCGCTCATCGAGGTTTTACGACAGCCAGTCGTAGTGGATTTAATCCAACAGGTATCTCAAGAACCGCAGGTACAAGAAGTGGAGTTGGAACTGCCACTGAGCAAAATGACTCTACGTTTACGAGCGCATCCACTGGCTGATTCGAATCCTACTACGGTGCCTATCGTGCGTAGTGGAGTTCTATTGACGGTCAGCGACGAGACGCGGCTAAAGCAATTAGAGAATGCGAGACGGGACTTTACGGCCAACGTGAGTCATGAATTAAAAACGCCACTATCCGCTATCAAGGCTTATGCAGAGACGTTGCTGATCGGTGCTCTCGAAGATGAGGATGCGAGTCGATTGTTTGTTGAGCGCATCAGCGAGCAAGCAAATCGACTGGATTTGCTGATCAAGGATTTGTTGCATCTCACTAAATTGCAATCGCAACCTGACAAGCCTGCCCTGATTGTTCTTGAGCTAAACGATGTTCTAAAGACATGCGTCGAAGAACATCGAACGATAGGGCAAGCCAGAAAGATCACCATCGATGTATCGAAGGTGGAGAAGAATTGCCGAGTCTTAGCTGACCTGGAATCGCTGCGGACGATCATTGGTAATTTGCTCGGAAATGCGGTTCGATACAATCGGCCGGAAGGCTGGGTCAAAGTGTCGACACGCACAACGGAAACGTCGGTGATACTGACGATTGCCGACAATGGGATCGGTATTCCGCCAGAGGATTTAGATCGCATTTTCGAACGTTTTTACAGGGTGGAAAAGGCGAGAAGCCAAGATGCAGGTGGAACGGGGCTTGGACTTTCGATTGTAAAGCATCTCGCGCAGGCGATCCTTGCGGAAATCCACGTGCGAAGCGAACTGGGTATCGGCAGTGCGTTCGAATTACACTTGAAGAGGCACGTTTCAAAACCCTAGCACTGGCGTTTAAACTGTGTATCGATGTTAGCCTTTATCAAACGCTTTTAGTCCGACCTGCGAGATTCCATGAACCCTCAAATTGAACCAGCCTACAAGCGTCGCCGATGGACGCGTCGCAAGATGCTAGCTGGTTTGGCGGCTGCGGCAGGAGCTGTTTATGTTGATATGCGGTACATCGAGCCGAATTGGATCGGCGTAGGCTGTCACCGTGTTCCCATTTTGCCCTCGGGTGCTAGTCCTATCCGCATTTTGCAGATTTCCGATTTGCATGCATCCGAGGAGATCACGCTCGATTTTATCGAACATGCAGTGGAACTCGGAATCCAACAAGCTCCCGACGTAGTCTGTTTGACAGGGGACTTTATCACGGATCGATGGGACGAATGGTCTGCCTACTCCAAGATTATGTCACGGCTGTCCCGCATCGCGCCGACGTACGGGTCGATGGGGAATCATGATGGCGGCGAGTGGCTGGTCAAGCATGGTGGGCTTGCACGCCCCACCAAAGTGATCGAGATGCTTGAGAACGCAAACGTGCATACACTTTTCAACGATCAGACCATCGTATCTTTGCCCAACAAGCCCGCATTTGAATTGGTTGGCCTGGGTGACATTTGGTCGGAGGACTTCAAGCCGGGTGAGCTATTAGACAAGAGAAACCATGCTCTGCCGCGCGTCCTGATGTCTCATAACCCAGACACGAAAGATTTGATCGAGACGGCCGACTGGGATTTGATGCTATCTGGTCATACACACGGCGGGCAACTGACGTTGCCTTGGGGAAGCACCCCGTTTGCTCCCGTTCGCGACAAACGCTATGTGCGTGGATTGCATCGCTGGCAGGAGCATTGGATCCACGTGACCAAAGGAATCGCATCGATCAGAAACATGCGACTCAATTGCTTTCCCGAAATAAGCATGATCGAACTCGTTGCGACCGGATGACCTCCGGTCGCAACAAGCCATAGACGGCGTTACTCAGCACTGCCCGGAAACGCGCCACCGGCAGGAGGTGCGCCTGGTGCACCGCCACCAGCCATTCCACCCATCATTTGTCCCATGCTCATCAACTGCCCGATTGCTTCGTCAAAGTCGCTTTGGGTTTCAGCAGCAGAAAAGGCCCCGATAAACGCCGTCGCGCCTAAGACGCCTTGCCCAACTGCCTTGTGGATTGCTTTTGGATCGGCTGCCTGGAGGCCTTGCGTCGCTTGAGCGATGGCGGTGTCCCAGTTTGCGTTGAGATCCGCTGGCAACCACCGCCCATCGACTAAAATGAACTTCACAGGAGGAACGGCTGGTTGACCAGGCACCGTAATGGAGACGGTGGCTTCGCTGCCGGAACTGCTGACCACCTTCATTTCAGGTGGTTGAGGTGATGCCATCGCACGAAGTGGATGGTCCGCAGGTAACGTATCGACGAGGGCTTTTCCCTTGACCTGCAATGTTCCCAGATAATTTCCAACCAACTCTCGAAGTTTCGATTGTTGCAGTTTATTCGTGTCCAGTAACGTCTCTGGAATGTATGCTTCCACCATTTCAACAATGCCGTCGTAGGCATTAACCAGTAAAGGTTTCTGGTCAGGAGGAATGGGAATCATCGAGCTATTGAGAACGAATTCCTTCTTAGTCTTGAGCGTTTTGATAACGTCGCCGCGAAATCGCTTGATCTGATCGAACGTGCGTTGCTCGACCCGCGAAGCGGCCAACTTTACCAAATCCTCTATTTGCTTTTGCTTGTTCGCTGGCAAAGCGTCCCATACGACCAAAGCATTTTCTTTCTTGAATTCTGTCGTGATGATGTCGAAGAATTCCTGTGCGCTCGGATTCGAAGGGAATTGCACGACCGGAGGAATGGTCACGCTGACAGGAGAACTTGACGCTTTTGTTTCCGTTCCGCTTGGCGCAGGCGCAGGCGATCCACCCTTGGCCATTGCCCTAGCCTTGATTCGGCTCTTATCGTCCAGCTTGCTCAGGGGCAGTTTGACTTCTTTTCCGTCAGCTTTGCGAAGCACTAACGTAACTCCGTCCAGCTTGACGAATTCCGCTTCGATGGTTTTGGAACCCGAGCTATCTGTCCAGCTGGTCAGGCTAGGAGCTCGGTCTTGAGCAAACGAGTGCGGAACCGCACCGCAAAAAACGAGGGCGAAGCTAGCGACGATCGCCGACCGACGTCCCGCGGACTTGAGTCGCGAAACAACAGGGTTCACCGGCAGTGCATTAAACATATTGATGTCCTTGATTGAATTATTGGAAAGGTTTATTTGAGACGCGAAACGTTTATTTGGTAACGGTGTTTATCAGGTGGCCTAAATGCGAATCGCTCGGATGTTCCTGGATCCCGAGCGATTTAGATCACACATCCGGGATGTGCCGGGCGTGGCCATTCTGTCCATCGTATCGTCCCAGCCTGGCATCGCTCAACCAACTTACACGGTATTGATAGCATTTTTGCGAAATTCGCCGTACCCACGACGGTTCGGAACCAAATTCCTCCTGTGACATTGCGACATGATCCGATTCGGATTTGAGATCTTTTTTGCCAGACAAATGGTCGGAAGCTTACTGGTGCTAACCGGTTCTTCCATGATTGCACTGTCCCTTTTCGGGTTGTTCCATTCGTATCCTGGAGTGGATCCATCGGGGCATGTGTGCACCCAAAGGATTTTGGACTACCAAATTCAGCTTGCTTCTTCTGAGTGTTTTGACGTCGCCAAGGGGACTGAACTCGTCCACCACGGTACCAAGCATTCGATTGATCGACGAATAACTTGGACGGAAAATTGGGCCCATTTCATTTTGGGGCAACTGTACGGCCCGATGGCGAAGACGCAAAACTCCTTTCGCTTGATTCAGGAGGGTATCGCCGACTGTTCGGAGAGGGCGCAAATTCTCAAAGATTTGGCGGAGTCAGCTGGTTGCGAGTGTTCGTTTATCGGTCTAGGTGGGCATGTGATTCTCGAGATACAAACCGAGAGCGGTCCATGGATAGCGGATCCCGATTACGGATGCGTGTATCGCGGTTCCTTTGACGAATGGAAAGAGGAGCGGAACTACGGCAGTATTGCTCGAACATTGCGCAAGCATGGATACACTCGCGACACGGTCCTCAAGTACATCCAAATTGTCAAAACAAAGGATGACAACCGCGTTTTGCGCACGGGGAGCCCACTCAGCCCACGCCTCTATTCGGTTGAGCAAGCGTGCGATTACGCGATTTGGCTTTTTCCACTGACGACACTGTGCGTTGGCTTGTGGATGGTGCGATCACCGCGTTCGGCTGTCGCAGCTTAGTCTGGGCTGGGCGCATAATAGGGGCGGAGAATTTTTTCGAGTTCCACGATGGTGACCGGTAGGATGCTCAGCACCAAAAGAAAAGGCATATCACCCCAATGCAACGCATCAAGCCCGAGAATGCGTGCCGACCATGGGCAAGCGATCGCTGCGAATTGAACTGCGATAGAACCAACCATAGCCAACACTAAAAGTGGATTGGAAAAGAAGCCTAGTTTTGGCATGATCGTGTTAAAGTCGCGACAAGCCATCGAGTAAAAAATCTGGGTGAACGTCAGTATGCAAAAAGCGACGGCACGCGAGCGATCCAGTTGTGCTGACGAGCCACTGTTCATCCACCAAAATCCAAAAAGCGTTACGCCGGCCATTAACACTCCATGGAACAGCATCGTTCGCCCGTTCTCCCAAGACAGGATCGGTTGATCGACGCGTCGCGGCGGTCGCGTCATAAGTCCTTTGCTTAAGGGTTCACTGGCAAGTGCCAAAGCCGGGAGCCCGTCCGTAACAAGATTGATCCACAGAATTTGAATTGCCAGAAGAGGCGAAGGCCAACCGAGCAAGGTAGCGGTGAACATAAACAGTACTTCACTGGAGTTGCATGCCAGTAGGAACTGAAGAAATTTCCGGATGTTCTCGTAGATCCCACGCCCTTCTTCAATCGCATTGACGATCGATACGAAGTTGTCATCCGTTAGCACCATGTCGGCAGCTTCTTTGGCGACATCGGTACCCGTGATCCCCATAACGATTCCGATATCAGCTGCTTGCACAGCGGGCGCATCGTTCACGCCATCGCCTGTCATGGCCACAATCTGCGCGTTGCTTTTCCACGCGTTGACAACACGCAATTTATGCTGCGCGCTTACCCGCGCGACTACGGAGCACTTTGGTACATAATCAATTAGCTCAGCGTCGGACATTTGGTCGATTGCAGTGCCGACCAGCACAGCGGTGTCTTTGTCCGCAATTCCAATAGTGGTGGCAATTGCCAAAGCGGTTTGGGGATGGTCGCCCGTGATCATGACAGGGCGTATGCCTGCTTGCTTGCATCTCGCTACCGCATCAAATGCTTCGAGTCGAGGTGGATCGATCATGCCAATCAATCCGACGAATGTTAGCTCCGACTCCATCTTCCAATCCTCTTGGTCCTGCTTGGCTTCGCGAAATGCAATAGCGAGAACTCTCAAGGACTGCGAAGCCATTTGCGTGTTTCTACGTACGACCTCTTCCCATACGTCGTGACTCAAAGCAGATTCCGCGTCCCCGTGCAATACCTTGGTGGACTTTGCCAAGATCACTTCGGGTGCCCCCTTTGCGATCAGCAGGCAACGCGATTCCGACTCGCGAAACACCTGTGACATGAGTTTTCGATCCGAATCGAACGGGTTTTCATGAACGAGATTGTCGCGTGGCCGACTTGGTGCCAGCTTTGCTTTGGCCGCTAGTACCTTTAATGCGATCTCTGTAGGATCTCCCAAAATGGCTGCATTTCCCTCAGGCGCATCGGTTTGCCATCGAGAATTGTTACATGCGTCCCCATAGGTAATCAGCTCTGTGAGAGCACGCGGCCACGGAGCATCGGCAAATTTTGCACTATCGCCCTTGGGGTCCGGTGTTATCGAACCTTCCGCTGCGTAGCCTTGGCCGCCCACGAGCCATATTTGATTGTTGATCCACATTTCACGAACGGTCATTTCGTTGCGTGTCAGTGTGCCTGTTTTGTCGCTGCAGATTACGGTCAC
>CAIXME010000618.1 GCA_903920425.1 uncultured Pirellula sp.
CGTGTTGCGCTTGGCGAAACGTGGGAATACGTCTCCATTTCGAACACGCAATCCTATCACCCTGCCATGCGTGAATTTGGTGGTTTTTGGAATGTCTACATGCAAAGTGGCCCCAAAATTCAAGTCGACGCACGCAGTGAAAATACGGCATGGATTTACGACAAGAATGGTAACAAGACAACCATTACTCCAGATGGGATCGAACATTGGTCTGGGCGGCGGATCGCTATCCAAAGAGACTCGACCAGCGCAAAACGGATAACGAGCGTCATCGATTCCGCCGGGAATGCGATCTATTATGGTTACAACGCAATCGGAAATTTGGCTTACTTCATCGATCGCTCTGGGCAAGCTACATCGTATTCGTATCATGCCGCGATCGCAGCTGATCCACTTCGTGCGCATCTGTTAAAGAGTATCACCGACCCTGCAGGTCGAGCACAGATGGTTGCTGAATTCGCTGACGATCGGCGGCTGTCGAGCATTCAGGATACATCCAAATTTGTGAGTGCCTTTTCCTATGACATTCGAAATCGAAATCAGAGAATCGATGTCGGAGATAACGGTGTCACGAATGACGATGTTGTTCAGGACTTGGATCGCCGCGGGAACCCAATCAGAGTCATCGATTCCGCAAACGTAGAGACTCGCAATAAATTCGATGGCCAGGGTAACCTGCTCGAGAATCGAAAAGTCGTCGGTGCAGCTGATGGAGCCAGTGGGCTCAAAGATGATATGGTCACGTCGTACATCTACAACCAATTTCGTCAGCCATTTTCCATGATCGATGCACGCGGACTCACGACTCAATATCGATACGATGACAAGACCCACTCAGTTGTCTCGGTCATCAGCAATAGCGGTCTTGCGACCCGCTATCAATACGATCGCGACGGTAATCTCACATCTACTTTGAGCCCGACTGGCGACAAGACGACATTGAGCTATTCCGATCGAGGAAAACTTGAAGAAGTCGAAAACCAACGCGGACATGTCGTCACCCAGAACGAATATGATTCGTTTGGCGATTTGGTGTCCAAGACGAACGCAGACCAACACGTTAATCGATTTGAATACGATTCATTAGGACGGCAAACCGCAATCATCTCCGTCGAAACGGGGGAGAATGGTCTCCCACTTGAGGTTCGAAACGAGAATGTTTTTGACGTGATGGATCGGGTGGTACAAACCCGCGTCGTGCATCGATCGATGGATAACCAAGGGAACTGGTCCAGCGAGTTGCAGTGGACGACATCGACGATTTTTGATCCCAAGACGGGGCTGATTCGCCAACAATCAGACAAGCACGGGCTACGGACAGAGTTTTACTACGATCGCAGCGGAAAGACTATTCTCATGCGGAATGAGGTCGAAACGCGAGTACTGGAGAATTCCGAGTTTGTCCCCCGACGCGTTTGGACCAGCCAATGGACGGTTTATGACGAGCAGGGACGTTTGTTGTATGCGACGGATGCTTCGCTTGAAAGCGCAGGTCAATTGTTTGTAAGTCCAAAGCTAATCACAACCAAGACCATCTACGACCAAGCGGGAAGAGTCGTAGGTTCGCAAAGGCTGGCCGATGTGAAGTTTCGAATTGTGGATGATAACCAACGCCCACCCGATGAGACCAATGAATATGGACTGCATTGTGAAATCGTGCCAGGGTTTGAAGGAAATCTTCTTTCCTCGACCGAAACCGTATTCGATCAAGCAGGCCGTGTTTGGAAGACACGTGATGGTAACGGGTTATGGAGTATGAACTTTTATGGGTTTGCAGGAGATATTGTCCAAACGAGAACGCAATCGGTATCCGGATCTGGTGCTGTCGTTTGGACTGTTTCGAGAACTGCGGTGGACGATCTTGGTCGAACTATTGTTGCGATGGATCCGATTCTCGAAGTCGACCTCGCTCGGGCTGATGCAAGTCCGCTCGGTACGCGTACGTTTTATGACTCGCTTGGACGTTCCGAAAAAATCGAGCGTAGATTTGGAATTCGGCTGACTCTCCTGGATCGCAATGGCAGCGTGGTCGAAAATCCCGATAGTGCTCAAGGGCCCTTTAGCGTGCGCATCGACAACCAGGGTGTTGCCTCGAATGGCACCATTAATCTCATTAGTCGATCGCAATCATTCTTTGACGCCCGCGGGCAGTTGGTCCGTTCGATATCTGGCGTAGGGCCGGGGCATGAAGGAATCGAGACTCGATTCGAATATGATGCGCGAGGCAGACAGTTCCGAAAGATCGGGCCACTCGTTCAGACTGTCGATTCCGTGGAGCCGATCAGGTTGGTGACGGAAACGGAATACGATGAACAAGGACAACCATTCCGATCGTGGACGAACATTCGGGCAAGAGAAATCAACGGCCAACTCGTTTTCGATCGTCAATATGCTATTGCGACGGAACAGATTTACGATGCCTTGGGGAGAACTGTAAAGTCGGTTCAACCCGATAAGACGTTCACGCAAGTTGTCTACGACAAGTGGGGAAACAAGGTCGAAGAAATCGATACCGCTGGTCGAAAGGAAACGAATGAGTATGGTGCAAACGGCCGTTTGATTGCGGTGGTTTTGCCAGCTGTCCCTAATCCGCTGGCCCTCGATGCAAATGGAAATCCGAAAATCGAGTCGCCGAGATTTGATTATGGATTTGATTGGGCTGGTAACCAGACAATACTATGGGATTCCTTGGGGCGAGTGAGCCGATTCGTGTTTGATGAATTGAATCGAAAGACATCGCGAATTCTGCCATCGGGTGAGGTGGAACGGTTTACTTACAATAGTCATGGCCAACAATCGACCCACGTTTCCTTTGAAGGAGTGGTCAAGGAGTCGGTGTATGACAACGCTCGAACAGACGTTCCCGTCGGGCACCCTGAATTCAGACCAGGTTCTGGCCGGTTGGTTGAGGAGCGGTTCTATTCAGATGAAGCATTCTACAACAGCGGTAACGCCGAACCCGACACAGTCATTCGTCACACGTATGATATTCGCGGACGCAAGATTCGAACTCAGTTTTCGCAACGCGTCGCGCCAGGATCATATAGCGATACGAGGTTGGAGCAATGGTTCTACAACGATCGCGGCCAGTTGATCCAGGAAGCTTCTCCAGAAGGTGCCATCAACTTTGCCTATGATCCTGTATCCGATCGCAGGGTCCGTATGTGGACGACGAAGGCGGCAGGCCTAGATGCAGCCAATTTGGCCGATGCTGTTGAGGACACTCGTTACACTTACAACGAGCAAGGGTGGATGACAGAGGTACGTGTTCTTGAAAAGAATGATCAGCCTTTAGCAACCAACCAGCAAGAACGCACTGTTTATGGATATGACTTGACAGGTAATCGCGTAAGGGAAACGTTGCCCAATGGCGTGACGGTAACAACCGAACTGAATGCGAACGAAGACGTTACTCTGTTAACGCATTTTGGTACCGACGCAACTCCCTTTGATTTGAAAGACAATCCCAAGATTGCGGAGTTCTCCTACACGTACGATTTGGCTCGAAAACGGACGAGTCAAATTGATCAGTTCTGGATGGATAGCGATAACAACCCGTTGACTCCGAGGGTTGCTCAATCCACGGTTTATCGCTGGACATACGATGACGCAGAGCGATTGATCAGTGAGAGCATCGATAGTTTTGATGATGAAGCAGACAGGTTCGAACGATTTGATTTGGATCTGTTTGGCAACCGAATCAAAAGCTATACGAGCAGTACTCCAAATGCATCCGACGTCGATAAATCGATCCAGTATTTGTATGATCTCAACGATCGCTTGCAGAGCGAATCGATAGACGAAGGCAACAATGGTTCGGTCGATCAAACTACGACGTACGCTTGGTCGGGAACGCAGCAGGCACTGAAGAGTGTTTCGGCTGGGGCGAAGACGCTGTCTACACAACGTATGTTCTACAACCTCCAAGGGCAATTAGTGTCTTTGGAAACAGAGATGGGCGGTGCCGATGGAGCTTCTCCAACGCGACTGCGTGTGGACTATCAGTACAATTCGTCCGGGATTCGTACGGTAGCCATGGATTGGGTAGATGCGAACCAGGACGGTCAATTTGATCCCGAGGAACAAACGGATTCGACCGAGTATCAAATCGATAGTGCTAATCAAACGGGCTACCAGCAAGCGATCGCCGAGACGATTAAGAATCGCCAAGGGCAGATTAAAAAACGTATCGTTTATTCCTATGGGATCGATGAACTCACTCAAACGACGACGGACTATACGCAGTCTTCGTCGCAGCCATCTGTTTCAACCCATGTGTTTGGACATGATGCGCATCGTTCGGTTCGGCTGCTGTTAGGCGTCGATGCAGGCTTGATACAAGCGTTCACATTTGCGGCTTACGGTGAGCTACTGTCGATCCGCAATGCGATGAATCAATCGATCGTAGCTCCAGACGGTCAGAGTTTGGAGAGCGCGGCGTTATCGCGAATGCTCTACAACGGAGAGTCGTTCGATTCACGAATTGGGCAACTCTACTTGCGTGCCCGTTGGTACAACCC
>CAIXME010000619.1 GCA_903920425.1 uncultured Pirellula sp.
AAGAGCCGGCGAAGGGACTTGAACCCCCGACCAGCTGATTACAAATCAGCTGCTCTACCACTGAGCTACACCGGCATTTTTTTCTAACATCCCAACCGCCGGAAATCCGCCGGTCAAGAGTCGCACTAGTGTACAGACGGACCATTCCACTGCAAGACGACTTTTGCTGTGTTTGTAAGATGACCACCCGTACGGATGGTTGGTTCGCGTCGGCACCAGCCATCCAAGTTTACCCAACCCCAACGTTCTTCCCGATGGCCGCCTTCGTTTTCCTCGCCATTGCAATGCGCGCGAGAAGACAACCACCCTGGAATAAGTGAATCAGGAAGCCCAGTCATCGGCACATCTCTGCGGAAATCCTTGCGAAATTCCACGAAAAACGTCGAAAAGCCTCTGTGGAAATGCCTAGGTGGCGGTTTGGGGCTGACATGGAATTGCCCTGTTTTTCTCTATTGCTCAGGTTCTCTATCTTGCTTGGGAAAGATTCGGATGTCGGGTTGTGCCGCTTGCAAATCAGCACACCGCAAATGTGCGAGAACGACTGTACGCTCCCTTTTTTGTTTGGCTTCCGGCGAAATTGATAAATCTCCAAGCTGGCTCTCGGTCCACCCCAGTGCAATAAACTCACCCGGTCCGAGCGGATATTTGGTACTTACCTCTTCCAGCATGGGACCAAGATACAAGTCGTTCCCCAGGTCGGTTTCGGTCCATTTCGTATCGTCTGCGCGGATCAAAAGCGGCTTTTCTAAAAACGTTTTTCTGTCCCACTCCGCCCTCCAACGGTTGTCCTCCTGCATCAGTTCCAGCTGAATCTCCGCGACCGCCCCATTTTCCAATGTTCCTAGCCATCCCGTTCGCAATTTTCCCAGCGAGTCGACACCGATTATCCCCGCGTCGCTGAGCGGAAAACCTAAATCGCTCGTGACTTTGATGCTCGCGAAATCTCCTGCAAATTCCGCACGTATGCTGCCCCCTAAATCGATCGTTTCTTCCGATTGGAATAGCCCCGTTGTATTGGAGAGCACCGGGGTGCTTCGCAAACCGGATCCCGACTCGTCCGCATAGGTATAGTCCACTTTTCGCAGGTTTCCGCGGGGCTTTCGGACACTAGCCCCAGACCCACCCACGGCCATCGGCAAGACAATGCCGCTATCTTTTTCATATAACGTTCGGTAGTTGGTCGACAGCGAGGAGTACAACGCTGAGTACTTGGAGAGCACACCGCGCGAGTAATCGCGATGGCATTCCAAGAAACCAAAGCTTGTTTGGCTTCTCGAAAACCCAACGTCCAGTTGGACCGTCCTCGCAACCACCAACGCTCCAACGATGGCAATAAACGGCGCTGCTGCCCACGCCAATTCAACTCGACCCATCAAACGGAAAACCAACCAATTCACCGGTACCAGTACTACCAAATAACCAAGCAAAAGCTTGATGATGGTGTTGATTTTAGGTACCGCGATGCCAGAGGATTCCTGCAATGCCTGGCGTGCATGTGCGGCAATGGTGGAGTCAGGATTCCATGCTCCCACACTCGACCTCTTTCCGTTCTGAAACGGCAATGCGAAATTTGGCTGCCCGAGTTCCTCTTTTCCGCTTCGGGCCGTTGTCGCGTCCAAGTCGCGGGCCCATAGCCGAAGCCGTGTCGTGTGAAGCGGATTTTGTTCGCTGGCGTTGTACTCTCCAAAATAGGTTGTGTCTGCTTCTAAGCCTGTGCTGGTATCGCGACGGGGCTTCCTCAAAACCGTGTTATGAATAAAAGAATCATAAGACGGCCAACTCAAAAAAGCGTTCTCAGCCATGGAAAACGTTGTCATAACGACACGGCCTTGCCCAACCATACGCTCCGCCAAGATACCCTCTAATTCCGATTCGCTATTGTCCGGCCGAAGGAATCGCACCCATCGGGAGCCTTCCTGCAGTTCGCCGGTCAATCGTGTGAGCACTTTGTCCAACGCAAACGGTTTTCGGTCCCCCAACGCTTGCTTGATCGTCCAGCCGCTATTGAGCAACTCGATGTCCTTCTGCGAAAACTCAACGTCACTGGTATTTCGAAGCGGTGCAAATTCCTTTATGAAACTCGTTTCGATTCCACCCAATGCTTCCGGTCCATTGAGTATGATCGTGCCGCCAAAATGAAGCCAATCGAGTAACGCTTGTTGCTGTTCTGTCGACAGACTCGTCAACGATGCGTCGTTGACAACAACATGCGATATGGATGTCATGGCGTAAAGACGATTCGGAAATTGAATTGCAACCTCGTCTTCTTTCAAGTCGATGACGCGGTGAGGTGCAATGCGTTCCTCCGCCATCTTCGCCCGCGAAGGCCAAATGATGCAGTCTAGTCCACGCCAAAAGGTGTATCTCGAAGGATCGCGGCTGATCGACACCAAGTTGTATTGGTAGCCAGACAGCAGCTTGTTCGGGAACGCTTCCTCCAAAACAGGAGAACCTATCCCTCGCTGGGAATACAACGCAACCAGCTTTGCTGCCGCCGTTTCCTTGTCGCTATCCTCGCTCGTGGTCATTCCGACCTCGGGCTGAAAGTACTTGAGCTGAATGTTCTTTTCTTGCCCTAAGCCCAGTGATAGATTGCGTTGAAATTCGATCGGAAGCTGGTTTTTGGCGAACGGGACCGCTTTGTTGTCTCGATTATTGACCGTTAAAGTAACCGTCAGGGATTCGTCACCATAGTTTGCCTTGAGCTTATGATTCGCTTGGTACCAGTGGCCCGGTTTGACAAAATTGCCCGGCATGTCTTGGGCATAAGGCAACGCGCGCAACTCGTCAGCGACTAGCCGCTGCTTCTTTCTGCGTATCTCGGCTTGCTCCGGCGTCTCATCCGGTTTCTTTTGCGGTGTGCAACCTCGGCACCCTACCAATTGGACAAGGATGATGCACAGCCAAAAAAGTCTCATCGTTACTCGCATGCATCACCCTCGGATTTGCCAAAACCATCAACTGAAAACGCTCTGAACGCAAATGTTCACGACGCACCAATGGCGACCCAATTCTAGCAATCTTTGCGAATGCGTGCGCCACAGAGCAATCAACTGCCAGGCAAGTGTCCATGATGAAGACTAGCAAACGCCGCCAATGCAGGATTGACCGCTTACTGGTTGGGATCGCTCCATTTCATTGCGTGAATTGCCGCATCGCTAATGCCGAGCGATCGGATCTCCCCGAGTCCATCTAAATGGTTTCGAAGTCTCACACAAAGGCACAAAGCCACAGAGAGCTCTGAAACGCAACATTGGATTTAAATGCTCATCTGTCACTCGACAGGAATTAGCGATCGTGCAGTGCGTCAACGAATCCAAACGCACGAAACAGCTTTGGACGTTTGAGTGCTTGTTAAATGAATATGCCCTTGAAGCAGAAGCTATCGCCAAATGGATAGCTGCGTACAAATCTACGGCAAGATACAAGCACGTTCGCGTCTCGGCTTAGTTTCCAAACATGCAGCCGCCGCTAGCACACTGAGACCGGCCGCACATCCCGGATTCTGCTGAGCTGCTAGAACTGCCTTTAGAAGCACCGCTAACGACCGGTGCGCTTACTACGCTCAACAGCTTCACCAGCTTTTTTGAGCCGCAACTCGGGCAGTCTGGTTTAGCCGAAGGGTTGTTGACCAATATCTCGGATTGCTCCGAGCAGTCCTTGCATTCATATTCGTATAGGGGCATGCTATTCCTCTAGTATCTATGAAGTTACCCTGAAATCAGCTCTAGGCCACTGAGACCAGATCTCTCGTATTTTATCGCCAATGCGGCAGTAATGTGCAACGTACCTTGTGACAGCCATCGATTCGATGATCGACGTGCGAATTGGTATCTATGCCTTTGGACCGTCTCCAACGAACTTGATCCCTAGTTCCCTCAACTGCTTTGGAGATACCTCCGAAGGAGCTCCCATCATCAGATCTTCTGCCTTTTGATTCATTGGGAACAAGATCACTTCTCGGATGTTCGGCTCATCGGCCAACAGCATGACGATACGGTCAACGCCCGGGGCGGAACCACCGTGTGGAGGAGCTCCGAACTTAAACGCATTGATCATGCCGCGGAACTTTTCATCCACAACGCTGCGATCGTAACCTGCCAGCTCAAAGGCCTTGTACATGATCTCAGGTTTGTGGTTTCGAATGGCTCCCGACGAGAGTTCGATTCCGTTGCAAACGATGTCGTATTGGTACGCTAGGATGTCCAAAGGATTCATGGTCATCAATGCTTCCATTTCTCCTTGCGGCATGGAAAACGGATTGTGACTAAACATGATCTTCTGTTCTAGTTCGTCCCACTCGTACATCGGGAAGTCTACGATCCAGCAGAATTTGAACGTGTCTTTCTCGATCAAATCCAACTCTTGGCCGACACGGGTTCTTGCAAGTCCAGCCAGCTTTGCTGCGTTTCCAGCTTTGTCGCACGCGAAGAACACGCCATCATCTGGCCCCAATCCCATTTGTTGCACCAATTGAGCAACACGTTCCGGGCCTAGATTCTTGGCTACCCCGCCTCCGCCTTCACCACCCTTGAAATTGATATAACCAAGCCCTGCGAACCCTTCGTCTTTCGCCCATTGGTTCGTGCCGTCAAAGAAGCTGCGTGCCCGAACCCCCGCACCTGGTGCTGGAATAGCGCGAACCACTGCCCCATCCTCAATCGCTTTGGCGAACACGCCAAACCCACCACCCCGGAACACCTCGGTTACGTCCGATATCACCAACGGGTTGCGCAAATCGGGTTTGTCGCTCCCATACTTCAGCATGGATTCTTTGTAAGCGATGCGAGGGAATGGTGGAGGCGTCACCGCTTTGCCATTGGCAAATTCATCGAACACCCCGTGCAAAACCGGCTCAATCGCAGCGAAGACGTCTTCCTGTGTAACGAAGCTCATCTCGAAGTCGAGCTGATAAAACTCGCCAGGCGATCGGTCCGCTCGCGCGTCTTCGTCCCGAAAGCAAGGTGCGATCTGAAAGTAGCGGTCGAATCCTGCCACCATCAACAGTTGCTTGAACATCTGCGGTGCTTGTGGCAACGCGTAAAACTTTCCATGGTGAATTCGAGATGGGACCAAGAAATCTCGAGCTCCCTCAGGACTCGATGCCGTCAAAATCGGAGTCTGGAATTCGGTGAAACCCTGGTCGATCATCCGACGCCGCAAGCTCGCGATCACCTGACTACGCAATACGATGTTGGCATGCAGTTTCTCACGTCGCAAATCCAGGAACCGATTCCTCAAACGAATGTCTTCCGGATACTCTGCATTGCCAAATACAGGCAATGGCAAGTCTGCTGCTTCGGAAAGCAGCTGTATCTCAATTGCCCGGACCTCAATCTCTCCGCTTGGCAAGTTAGGATTGATCGCATCAGCAGCCCTTGCATTCACCTTGCCATCCACCCGGATGACCGATTCGCTACGCAACGATTCTGCCAACGCAAACGCCGCGCTGTCCCGTTCGACGACAATCTGCGTCACACCATAGTGGTCGCGCAAATCAATAAACAACAAATTGCCGAAGTCTCTTTTACGATAAACCCATCCCGAAAGACGGACTATCTCTCCAACTTGATCTTTACGAAGCTGGGAGCAATGGTGTGTGCGATATGCGTGCATTAAATTATCGAATAGAGAAAGGTTTTGTGGCTTGATTTTACCAAAATCCAGGCACAGCAACTTATCGCCAAGCTCTACGATTCTCAAGCCCAACCACCCGGTGATGATGCGTTACGCTGGATCTTAATAGACAGGATTTCTGTTGGATCGTATGATCCGTAGGGAATGGCGTATTCCGCCATCCGTCATCCCTACGACGCTTCAGCGCGGAATGCAGCGGAACGCAATCTATGATTCTTTTGATCGACAACTACGATTCGTTTACATACAACCTGGTCCAGAGGCTTGGGGAAATCGACGGTTCGTTGGATGTGCAAACCTACCGCAATGATGAACTAACCATCGACCAAATTCGCGACATGCGGCCGGATCGCATTATTTTGTCCCCAGGTCCGTGTACACCAAACGAAGCAGGAATTTGCGTCCCTATTATCGAGCAACTCCATACCGAACTCCCAATTCTCGGTGTTTGTCTGGGGCATCAGTCGATTGGACAGGCATTTGGTGGAAAGATCGTACGTGCTCCGGAGCTGATGCATGGCAAAACCGACCGGATTTTGCACGATGATCGTGGAATGTTTGCCGGCCTGCCAAACCCGTTTGTCGCCACTCGCTACCATTCGCTGGTTATTTTGCCAGAAAGCCTTCCGAAATGCTTGGAGGTTTCCGCATGGGTAGACGATCCCCATGGAAATCGGATTATCATGGGTGTTCGCCATCGTGAGTACGCTGTCGAGGGCTGGCAATTCCACCCCGAGAGCTTCTTGACCGAACCTGGCCCGCAATTGCTTGAGCGTTTCCTGACATGGTCTGGCACCCCAGCCGCGTTACGAACATGATTTGCGACTAGGGCCGAACGGATGCACCATCGCACGTGCCATCAAATTTGGCGAACGGCTACGATTTCACTTTTCGAACGACTTATCCCAACCTCTCTTTTGTTCTAACGCCTAAGCATGCTCTGCGTAACGATTGCCAGGACTCGCCATAAACACACGATTGCCGAGCACAGCCAAGTAGCTGAACTCGGAGCCAAACTCGTTGAGATTCGATTGGACTATATCGGTCGCAGCATCGATCTTGCACGACTGCTGAAAAATCGTCCAACGCCCGTCGTTGTTACCTGCCGACGCAGGGACGATGGTGGTCGGTGGGAACGCTCCGAAGAAGAGCGTTTGATGCTGCTGCGGTCCGCAATTGCAATGGGGGTCGAGTATGTCGATCTCGAAGAAGATATTGCAAGTAAAATACCTCGCTATGGCAAGACGAAGCGCATCGTTAGTATGCATAACTTCGAAGGCACGCCGAACGATCTGGAATCGATCCACAGCGGCCTAGCAAAACTCGACGCAGACATCGTCAAGATCGCTGCTCAAGCGAATTCGTTCCGCGATACGGCGAGAATGCTGAACTTGATGAAGTCCGCGAGGGTCCCAACGGTCGGGATCAGTATGGGTGAGTTCGGTACGCCAACTCGAATTCTCGCCATGCGCTACGGCGCGCCGTTTACCTTTTGCGTTTTCAACTCGGATCGCCGCGTCGCTCCCGGACAACTCAGCTTCGACCAAATGCACAACGTGTTTCGGGCTGAGTCGATCACGAATGACACCAGGCTCTATGGCGTGGTCGCTGACCCAGTAGCTCACTCCTACAGCCCCTTGATTCACAACGCTGCGTTCCTCGCAAACAACCTTAATTTTCGCTACGTTCCATTTCGAGTGGCCCCCTCCGACCTCGAGTTCTTTCTTGATTGGTGCAAGGCGGAAAAGATTGGTGGGCTGAGCGTGACCATTCCCCACAAGCAAACGATTTTGCCTATGCTCAGCCAAGCAGAATCCGCTGCTCAAGGCATCGGGGCATGCAACACCGTCGTCTTTTCCGAGGACGGAATGATCGGTTACAACACCGACTACCGAGCATCGATGGATTGCCTCACGGAGGCCATGACCAAGATTACCGGCAAGACCGAGCCGTTTGAGAAGCAGTCGGTGCTCATTCTCGGTAGCGGTGGTGTCTCGAGAGCAATCGGCTACGGCCTAGCCCAACGTCGGGCCTCCATCACGGTGACCAGCAGAAATAAAGACGCAGCCGGCGAGCTTGCAAAACACATCAATGGCAAAACGGTGCCATGGGACGACAGGCACTCGATCGAGCCTCGAATTCTGGTTAACGGAACGCCCGTAGGTATGTTTCCCGAGATGGACGCGACGCCGTTCCAAACCAAGAACCTACACGGCGAAACCCTCGTTTTTGATACCGTTTACAACCCTGAGCAAACCTTGTTCATCAAGGGAGCCAAAGCTTCACAGTGCCCGGTGATTACCGGTTTGCAAATGTTCGTTCGGCAAGCGGCCTACCAGTACCGCCTGTTTACCGGAGTTGAGCCTCCGATCGATGTGATGGTCAAGACGCTCAAAAAAGCCATCTCGCCCATCAATTACCAGGATCTCGAGGAAGACGAAGACGAGTCGGATTCCAAAGTCGATATGTAAAGACTTAGACCAACGCGTATGGAACAAACCATGCTGCCTAGACGTGTCGCTTGGTTGTTTTTGATACTTGCTGAAAGAATGGCACCCGCTAAATGCCATTCGTTTTCAATCATGCCACGCTGCGCTAACTAGCCGCTTGGCACTGGAAACCAGCTGAGAGAGGTTGCCGTTAGCCCTTCAGCATCCCACTGTCCCGCATCCATTCCAGCATTCTCAATGGCCAATCCCCCGCCGCATCTTTGCTGCCTTTGCGGTAACCAAAACCGTGGCCAGCGTTCGAGTAGATATGAAGCTCGGCAGGCACGCCGGCAGCTTTGTACTTGAGGTAAAGTGATGCCATGCCCAGCGCGATGTCGTCTCGGTCTTTTGCCCCAAGAGCGATGAAAACAGGTGGCATGCCCGCCTTGGCCTGAAACCGGGATGAACTGCCAGGATAGATTAGGCTTTGATAATCAGGGCGACAGCTCATTCTTTCCACCGGGTCGGCAGATGCGGCGTTTCCTGCGTCCGAATCCATGGCTGCTAACGCAGCAAGTTCCCCGCCGGCAGAAAAGCCGAGCACTCCCACGCGGCCGGTGTCGATGTTCCATTCTTTTGCGTTTGCGCGAATGAGACGCAACGCGCGACGCGTATCCGCCATGGCATGTTCGTCGACAGTGTACGTCGATCCAGGCTCGCGAGCTAAACGGTTCTTGAGGACAAAAGCGGCAATACCATGCTCCGCGAACCACTCTCCCAAATCATATCCCTCGTGACCCAAGCACAGCATACGATGCCCGCCACCAGGACAAATAAGCACGGCCGCGGTGGGTGCAGAGGACTTTGGGATGTAAGGTGTAACGGACGGGTTGTGGATGTTCGTTACGTTGCACTTTCCCGGCCCCTTGTCCTCTTTCTCGGGCTCGTTCTTTCTCTCTTCTGAACCAGGTGCACCTGTTGTCCAAAGCGGTACTGCCGTAGGCGTTTCTGCAATCGCCTGATTACCAGCGAACACAAGGGATAGTCCCGCAAACAACACGATGCACATTTTCATACGATTCAGTTTTTTCGTCGGAGGGGAGGAAAGGGGAGAGGTTTGGAGGGGGGCTTGCTGTTTCGAGTTGAGCAATCTTCTTGCTACTTTGCTTTGCCAAGCAGCTGTTGCAAGAACAGTTCAACCGGGCCTATTCTTTTGGTAAATGCTTTCTCGAAATCGGTGCCACCAACCATGTCCTTGATGATGGATTCATACTGGCCCTTCATCTTGGACTCGTGCATAAATCGAATAACACCAAAGCCGATGGTGGCGGAATCTTCATCATTCATGGTCCCCTCGATCAGCGGCTTCAGGTTCTTGAGTTGAGCCATGGATTCAGGCAAGCGTCGCAGCCATGGTTGCACCCGAGCATCGTTGGGGCCGACCGCCGCCGATAGCGCGTATCGCCCAGCTCCGTCAGCAAACCAACGTGGCACCCCTTCTTGGGAGCCTATCCACAAGCTGGTAATTTGCTGGACCAGCGATGTTTCGTTGATCTTGTTTTCCGCTTTGTCAAAGACCATCGCGACATAGACGTCTAGCACTTCACGGCGCCAATGGCTCGACCATTCCGTGGGAAGCGAACGGCTCTCAATCATAGTTCCAAACTCGCTATAGTCGTAGCGTTGGTTCATGGCATAAATGGAGAACCCACCTTTGATGAGTGGCTCTTTGCCCGAGATGCGAAACATCTTGCGAACTTGAGTGATGGCAGAATTGGCTTGATCCAAAAGCGCTTTGGCGCTTTCTGGGCCAATGTCTCCGATGATGTGTACCTGGTCGTCGTTGGCTTCAGATGCAGTGCGCTTGGGGGCGACCAGTTTCCACTTTTCACGTGCACGTTCCATCCGTTTTTCCATCAACTCGGCGTGCGAAGCCTTTGATGCCCAAGCTTGTCCGACGACTTGGTCGAGCTTTGCGTCTTTGTTGTATCCATCGAAAGTTGCACCCTCTTTGATCCAGGTGGCAACCATTTGGATCTTGTCCTCTGACAATGCATCCCGTCCAAGTGGCATCCGGGCTCCTGACGTGCCCCTTAGTTTCTTGATGATCAAGCTGTCGTCGGGCTTGGTCGCTTCGATAGCGGATCCGCTGGTGCCGCCCTTGAGAAGGCCTACGAAGGTGTTGAAAACCAACCCGCCGGAAACCCTTTGGCCGTTGTAATGGCAGCCGTTGCAATTGGCAATCAAAATAGGGGCGACATCGCGGGAGAAACTCACGGTCTCTTTGCCTGTTGCCACGTTTACTTTTGCAGGCTCTGCAGGTGGCGTAGGTGTTGCAGGAGTGCTCTTGTTACCCGCTAATGTTGCGATGGGGGTGTCGGGAGCGGTGCCGTCAAACTTGGCCCCCTCTACGATCCACTGTTTCAGTTTTGCGAGGTTTTCTGGAGAGACTCGCCCGCCGCCACGTGGCATATCACCGGTTTCGATCGTTTCGACGAGACGGCTCCCGACTGGGTCCCCGGGGAAAAGAACCACTCCGGCCTTGGATCCCTTGATC
>CAIXME010000620.1 GCA_903920425.1 uncultured Pirellula sp.
ACACGAAACATGCCCCGTTGATGGTCGAGTGCTTGAGGGACGAAGCACAATGAACGAATCGTATTTGACAGGCGAGCCGTATATGCTCCCCAAGGCGATTGGTTCCGGAGTGTTGTCCGGGGCCATTAACGGAGAGGGAGCGCTCACGATCCACGTCGACAAAGCGGCGGTTGATTCTCGCTATTCCAAAATCATGCAGGTGATGCGAGACTCGGAGCAGCGACGGCCGAGATTGCGTCGACTGGGCGATCAAATCGGTGCGGTTTACACACCCATTGCGGTTTTGATTGCCATCGCCGCCTGGATATACAGTGGAGAAGCGTCTCGTTTCTTGGGTGTACTCGTAGTTGCAACACCGTGCCCCTTGTTGATCGCAATACCAGTTGCCATCATCGGTTCGGTTTCGCTCGCTGCCAGACGTGGGATCATCATCAAGGATCCTGCTGCATTGGAGATGATCGACACGTGTAGGATTGCGATCTTTGACAAGACGGGGACCCTAACATACGGTCAGCCAAAGCTAACGGAAATCATGGTCGCGCATGGCTTCGAGTCTAACGATGTGCTCGCTTCCGTTGCAGGACTAGAAAAGTACTCGCGGCACCCCCTGTCTGCGGCGTTGGTAGAAGCAGCACAGGAAGCCAAATTGCAACTGGGAGACGCGTCCGAGGTTAGTGAGCGACCAGGAGAAGGATTGCGGGGCACCATTGCAGGTAGAGACGTTACCGTAACCAGCCGTAAAAAACTCGCTGTTCAATCTCCTGCGGACGTTGCACTGTTGCCTCCCGTTGCCGGTGGGCTTGAGTGTGTCGTGCTGATGGATGGTCGTTATGCTGCAACCATCCGCTTTCGCGATGAACCGCGTCCTGAAGGAAAACACTTCGTCAACCATTTGAAGCCCAAGCATGGGTTCGAGCGAGTGTTGCTCGTTTCGGGCGATCGAGAGGCTGAAGTACGGTATCTTGCAGATAAAGTGGGCATCACCGAGGTCTTTGCAAATCAGAGTCCCGAGCAGAAGCTTGCGTTAGTGCGAGGCGAAACCAAGAAGTCCAATGTGGTGTTCATGGGGGACGGGATCAATGACGCACCTGCATTGACTGCTGCTACCGTGGGTATCGCATTTGGTCAGGGCAGCGAGGTTACCGCAGAGGCTGCTGGTGTTGTGATCCTAGAGAGTTCCTTGGAACGGGTCGATGAATTGCTACATATCGGTCGTCGAATGCGAACCATTGCGTTGCAAAGCGCCATCGGCGGTATGGGACTGAGTGTCATCGGGATGTTGTTTGCAGCGGCCGGGTATCTACCACCGATTGCGGGTGCCATAACTCAAGAGTTGATCGATGTCTTGGCCGTCCTTAACGCCTTGCGAGCATCGGTGACGCCCCATACGTTGACCGACTACGAGCCACAATCATAGAACCCGAGAGCGCACGATGGCTGTAGTTTGGACTGAAGAAAATGCATCTCAGGAATCGTTGAATGCGTGGACTCACGGGATTGGTTTTCTCCTCAGTGTCCCCGCTTCCATTTGGCTATGCTGGCTTGCTGCGCATGAGAGTTCAGAGAAACTCATGGCATGCATGGTATACGGATTGAGCCTCTGTGGAATGTACTTGTTCTCTATGCTTTCGCATGCGATCCGAGAGCCGGTTCGACGGAATCAAGTTCGCTCGATTGATCAAGGGGTCATCTACACACTCATCGCTGGTACGTTCACTCCATTCATAGCGACGTATCTCGATGGAATTCCGTGCATTCTACTGATGACTGCCGTATGGGCTGCAGCGATTGCCGGGTTCTACTCCAAGATTTTCGCGAAGCATCGTATCGACAACATGACGTCCGTGTCTTACGTTTTGTTGGGATGGATTCCAGCGATGGTACTGTTTTCGTTCGTGCCTTATGCATGTTTTGGCATGATGATTGTTGGTGGAGTGCTGTACACGGTAGGCACTCAGTTTCTGCAGAACGATCATATCGCTTGGTATTTTCACGCGATTTGGCATACGTTGGTGATCCTCGCAAGCCTTGCGCATTTTGTAGCCATCGTCGTTTTTTGTATTTAAGCGATCTCGTAGCGGAAGATGTGAATCTTCCGTGTCTTCTCGTAGCGGAAGATGTAAATCTTCCGACCGCGGAGCCTTAACGCTAGGCGATTCCAAATCACGATAACGGGCATTTGCAACGGGCGATTCGCCGGAACTTTCACAAGTTCCGCTACGAGTGTTCAGGTACCCTTGAAGCCACATCGCATCATGGATGCACAGTACGATTCCTATTTTTTGG
>CAIXME010000621.1 GCA_903920425.1 uncultured Pirellula sp.
GTCATGCGTTTTTTACACAGGTCGCAGCGGAACATCATGCTCAATGGATTGCACTGGCACACCATGCAGATGACCAAGTCGAAACTTTTTTACACAA
Source organism: uncultured Pirellula sp. (assembly GCA_903920425.1). Taxonomy (GTDB): domain Bacteria; phylum Planctomycetota; class Planctomycetia; order Pirellulales; family Pirellulaceae; genus JBKCUI01. The sequence continues at coordinate 98 of CAIXME010000621.1, forward strand.
TCTCATGAGAGGCAGTGGTCCGAGCGGACTTGCTGGTATTCCGTTTTCACGCCCTTTAACGGCGCAAACAGTGTTGGTTCATCCCTTTTTGCGCGTGACCCGGTCTCAGATATTAGAATATCTGAAGTATCGAGATCGGTCCTTTCGTACGGACAGCTCCAACGCGACAAATCAATACACTCGCAATCGAATCCGCAATGAGTTGTTGCCGATGCTCCGTCAGTTTTGGAGCGGGGAGGATTCCGAGACGCAAGCCGATCTTCTGGATCGACGCATACAGCAGGCAAGCGAGTTGATTGCTGACGAGCATTCCGCCATCATCCAAATGGCAGAGACGTGGATTTTGAAATGCGAAGACAATGTGCCTGATCACGCGTCACGGAACTCGTCCGATATTCGTCTGCCTTTGCAATCCTGCGTCGAGCAATGCTGGCCTGTTGTCCGGCAAGCGTTTACGATACTTTGGAAGCAGCGGGGGTGGCCATTGCGCGAGATGGGGCATCAACATTGGCGACGATTGCAGAATTTGATTCAGGCTGCGTCGACAACAACCCATCCGAAACAGATCGATTTGCCTGGCGGATTGCGGGCCCGATGTAGCAGAGGATGGTTGATCGTGACGATGCAGCGGACGGATGAAACTCAATAGCCACTGCTCTGCATCCCGCATGTCACCTTTATCAACAATTCGGATACGAAAGCCGCATGTCGCAACCTGCACGACCCAATTTTTATCTCATTGTCGCTGGCTTGGCCACGATCTATCTGGTGTGGGGTTCAACATATCTCGCGATTCGTATCGCCGTTGAGACAATGCCTCCACTGTTGATGGGGGGAACTCGCTTTTTGGTTGCGGGAGTCGTTGTTGCCGGAGTCATTGCAGTCATTCGTGGGTTTCGCTTGACCAGGCGCCAATGGTTTGACAACGCGATCGTTGCAGCATTTATGTTGTTGGGGGGGAATGGGTTGGTCGCGTGGGCGGAGAAAACCGTTCCATCCGGCATTGCAACTCTGATCGTAGCCATGAATCCCTTGTTCTTTGTGTTGGCCGAGTGGGTTGTAGCGTGGTGGAGGCGGGATGCGTCGATAGGGGCGAGGCCCACGACCATGACGTTTGTTGGGTTAGCGGTGGGGACGCTTGGTCTCGGGATACTAGTCGGTCCATCCTTGCTCGAATCTGGGCCGGAGCAACTGCAACCGATGCCTGTGATTGCCATTATCTGCGCTTGCCTTTGCTGGACGATAGGCTCGCTTTACAGTCGTTATTCTCGAGACGCGGCTGAACCCTTTACGGGATCTGCAGCGCAGATGCTTTGTGGTGGAGTGTGGCTGATCGTGGTTGGACTGATTGTCGGCGAGCATCGTGCATTCGATTGGTCGCATGTGTCCCATGCGTCTTTGTATGCATGGCTCTATTTGGTGATCGCGGGTTCGCTCATCGCTTTCACGACCTTCGTTTGGTTGATGAAGCACAGCTCGCCGACGATCGTATCGACCTACGCTTATGTAAACCCCATCGTTGCGGTCTACTTGGGTTGGCTGATTCTCAACGAGCCAGTGAATCCTCGCATTTTTCTTGCTTCGGCCACGATCGTCTTGGGGGTCGCTCTCATCACGGTTTCCAAGCAGCTTCAAGCTGCCCGGTCTCAAAAGAAAGCACTGGCGTAGCGTTGCGACGCAATGCTTTTTTTAAAATCGTTAATCCCCCTAATGGATTCGTCGCATTGTGTTTTCTCGGATGTTCAAGCATTCCCTACCGAGCGATTTTTATGAATTGCTTGCGTCGCGGAGTGAGTTAGTGCATATTCAGGAAGGCATTGTCTTTCCATGAAATTTCGAGTTGGAGTCTTCCGTGAAAATTTTTGCTTCGTTGCTGATTGTCGGCGTCTGTTTGGTATCGCGTGTAGCTGCTGAGACACCTCAAAAAGCGCCTGCGCAGTCCAAGGGTTTGACGAGCATTTTCAATGGCAAAGACCTGTCTGGATGGGACGGAGATCCACGCTTGTGGTCGGTTCGGGACGGCGTTCTGAGGGGAGAGACGACCCCTGAAAAACCAGCCATGGGAAACACCTTTGTCATTTGGAAAGGTGGCAAGGTAAAGGACTTTGAATTGCGTCTAAGTTTTCGATGCAATGCAGATAACAATTCTGGAATCCAGTACCGCTCGAATCATATCCAAGGCGATAAAAACGCCAAAAATCAATGGGTTGTACGGGGCTATCAACATGAGCTTCGCAATGAAGTAGGGTTTCCGAACATCTCGGGATTTATCTATGACGAAGGTGGGAAAAGGGGAAGGATTTGTTTAGCGGGTGAAAAAGCGTCTTGGGAAGCGGATGGAAAAAAGGTTTCCGACAAGCTTATCGAGGAATCGGAGTTCAAATCGCTTTTCAAGCTCGACGACTGGAATGATGTTGTGATCATTGCCAAGGGAAAGAACATCAAGCACTACTTGAATGATCGGTTGATTCTGGACTTCACGGATAACGAACCCAATCTTGCTTTGTCCGAAGGGGTTCTCGCTCTCCAGCTTCACGCTGGAAAGCCCATGTGGGTGGAGTTCAAAGACATTCGAGTCGCTACGCTCGATTAATAGCAATCGGTGACGTGAAGGGGTTTGGATTGGCTAGTAGATCTTGTTGCTTTGTCGCCCGACGTACGTTTGCTTTGTCTAAAAATTGAGGTGAGTTTAAACATACGACTAACCGGGGTGGTTATCATGGGGCAAAGTGTTTTCATGCTGCATTTGTCCCTTAATAGACGTAGACATGTCCGAAGCCAATTCATCGTTCCCTGTTGAAGCGAAGCTCGTTACCCCCGATCGGCCTTTGGAAGATATCAGTTCGGATGCTGCGGTTGGCCAAGCCAAAGAGATCTACGAAGCAGCACTGCGAGAGATCAGCAAGGTGTTCGTCGGCCAGGATGAGTTGGTAACGACTTCTCTCGTTGCGCTCTTTTCTGGTGGGCACGTATTGATCGAAGGCGTTCCTGGATTGGGGAAAACGCTATTTGTACGTACCTTGGGACGTGTGCTTGGTTGTCAATTCGGACGTATCCAATTCACGGCGGACTTGATGCCGTCGGACATTACCGGCGCCCCCATTTTAGACTTGAAGACGCAGGACTTTCGGTTCCGACCGGGGCCGGTGTTCACGCAGTTTTTGCTTGCCGACGAAATCAATCGGTCTCCTGCGAAAACCCACGCTGCATTGCTTGAGATCATGCAAGAATTTCGAGTTACAGTGGACGGAGTGAGCCATCCTGTTCCGAGACCGTTTTTGGTCATGGCGACGCAGAACCCGATCGAGAGCGAGGGGACCTATTCTCTGCCCGAAGCGCAATTGGATCGGTTTATGTTCAAAGCGATGGTGTCGTACCCTGGAGAAGAAGAAGAAGCGAGGGTTTTGGATCTGCATTCGAGGCAGGTCGATTTGAATTTGGTGCTACAGGACCAAGTATCGCAAATCACCGATGCCGAACAGATATCGAAGCTTATTCGATCCAATGGAGCAGTTCGGGTCGAGCAAAAGCTGCTTCATTACATCAACAAAATTGTGCGAGCGACTCGGAGTTGGCCGACATTTCACATGGGGGCTTCGCCTCGTGCTGGTTTGTCGATGATTCAAGGTGCGCGGACACTAGCTGCGTTTCGAGGTCGAAACTTTGCCGTTCCAGATGATGTCGTAGAAATTGCCTTGCCCGCGTTGCGCCATCGCGTTGTGATGTCGGCAGAGGCCGAAGTCGAAGGGTTGCAAGTTGACAGCGAGCTCACCTCGCTTTTGCGAAGTATCGAAGTGCCGCGAATTTGATTCATGTCCATATATGATACTTTAGGCTCGTACCTTTTTTGGGCACCTTGGCTGGGGCTGCTGCTGTTGCTATCGCCGTTGTTGTTGATGGCGATTGGCTGGCGAGTGTTTCCAACAACCAGATGGCTTTGGTTGTTGCTACCTCTAAGCGCATCGACGTTGTTGATTTTGGCGTCCCCATTGTTCATCTACTTCTTGGTGGTCCTCGATCTACTCGTGCTGTCGGTCGTGGTTTTGGACCTGCTCACGGTCACCGGTGCAAGTGGATTGCATGTCGAGCGACATATGCTTCGCAGCGCATCGCTTGGGCAGACGCATGATGTGAAATTAAGTTTGGACAATCGGAGTTCCAAGACAAAGCGAATTGAAATTAGGGATGATCTGCCCCCTGGATTGGTTTCCATTCCCGATTCGCACTTCGTCGTTCTCGGATCCATGCAGCGAGTTGACATCGAGTACGAACTGCGTCCAAAGCAACGAGGCTCCTTTCAGTTTTGGTCCGTGTTCATGCGGCTGGGCAGTCGGCTGGGGTTGTGGGTACGGTTGGTGGTCAAGCCATGTGCTGGCGAGTTGTTGGTGTACCCGGATATGAAGCAGCTTGCGGAGTATGCGTTGTTGGCTAGAACCAATCGATTGAGTTTGATCGGCGTACGCAAGACTCGCAAAGCAGGGCAAGACAACAACTTTGAACGTTTGCGAGATTACACGCAGGACGACAATTACAAGCATATCGACTGGCGATCAACTGCTCGTCGCAACAAACTGACGGTAAAGCAATTCCAAACCGATCAGAGCCAGCGCATTGTGTTTTTGCTCGATTGCGGGCGGCTCATGACCAATGAGTATCGCGGATTGAGCATGCTCGATTACGCATTAAACTCGGTGTTGATGCTGAGTTATGTCGCATTGCACCAAGGCGATTCCGTTGGGATGATGTGTTTCTCAGACAAGATTGAATCGTATGTGCCGATGCGAGGCGGTGCATCGCAAATGAATCGGTTGTTGCATGCAGGCTTCGACCGCTTTCCGTCGTTGAAGCAAACGAATTTTGATGAAGCGTTTCTCTACTTTACCAAGAACTGCCGCCGTCGATCGCTGGTTGTTTTGATTACGAACGTGATCGATGACGTTTCGGCGGCCCAGGTCACGGGATATCTGAAGGCATTGCAAGGAAGGCATTTGCCTCTTTTGACTTTGCTGCGCGATCGATCCGTATTCGATTCGGCGGACAATCCGGACATGGACGAGAGCATACTCTACCGAAGTGCGGCGGCTGCCCAGCTGCTGGTTTGGCGCAATGAAGTTATTCAGCGCATCGAGAATGGCGGCGCGTTGAGCGTGGATGCATTTCCCGATCAGCTGACTACACCGTTGATAAACAGGTACTTAGAGGTAAAGGCCAAGCACCTGTTGTAGATTGCGATTGCGAGTTTATTCGTGTCGCAGAGCTTCGATTGGGTTCATCTTTGCGGCTCGGGTCGCGGGATAGATACCGAACACGAGTCCAACGATCAGCGAGATGAAAAAGGCTCCTGGAATACTCTCAGGAACGATCGACGGTTGCACGGTTCGAACGACTTCTGGCAGTTCGGCCATTTGCTTTTCAAACCACATGTTCGCGAGAATTCTCGCTCCGTTGACTGCTGGCCCGCAAAGCAATCCAAAGAGGATGCCAGTGATGCCACCAGCCAAGCTGAGCACGCTGGTCTCAACCAAAAACTGTCGAATGATATCTCGACGTTTGGCGCCGAGGGCGCGTCGAATACCGATTTCGCGTGTTCGCTCGGTGACCGTGGCCAACATGATGTTCATGATCCCAATACCACCGACGAGCAACGAGATCGCTGCAATCATACCCATGAACAGCATGAACATCGCGCGGGTTGTTCGTGCTTGTTCTAGTAGCTCGAGCGGAACAACGACCGCAATGTCTTCCATTTTGTCGTGGCTGGATAGCGTGTCTTGAACCAGTTCAGCCGTGCGTTTCACATCGGATACTTCTGCGACACGCAATGTGATCTGATTGAGTTCGATGATCTCGCCTTCGCGAGAACCCGAACGGAAACTCATCACGGTATCACCGATGCGCTGTTGCAGTGTTTTGATCGGGATATAAACGTCGTTTGAAAAGTCTTGGGCGGCCATCGAACCACCGATCGCAGCGGTGGAGCCCTTGGGCTTTAGCACACCGACCACGAGATAGAAGCCTTGGTTTTCAGGCATGTAGATGCGTTGGCCGATGGGGTCTTCGTAGGGAAACAGTCGTTCGGCGACTTTGGCTGCGATCACGCAGTGCGTATCACCGGAGAAGTTCTCCGAATCGGTGATGAAGTGGCCTGATTGCAGATCGAGTCTGGTGACTTCTGCGTATTCAGGTGTGCATCCGACGAGTCGGCCATCGAGTTTACGGTCTTTGAATTGGAATTGGCGCCGCATTTCGCGGATCGGCAATGCACTGCGAATGGTAGGTACGGTTGCGACGAGGATATCGAACTCTTTGCGGGTCAGGCCGTAGGGAGTTAAACCTTGGGCAGACATCTTTTCGCTTGGCGGCTTGACCGTGCGAATCATGATGGTGTCGGCACCAAGGCTTTCGATTTGCCTCTGTGCTTCGTCCCCGATCCCTTTGCTGATGGCCAAAAGCCAAATGACCGACGCGACGCCGATAAAGATACCGAGAACTGTCAGCACCGACCGCATCGGGTGAAGCCAAAGGCTTTTGACACCCAGTTGTATTGTCCCAATCCAAATGTTCATTCTTCGACCGGCATGTTATCGATAGCGTATTTCGCGGCAGCGTCGCGGACTTCTTGGCTGTTGGCACGGTCCCATTGGAGCCGTCCGTCTTTGAGCCGAACAACGCGTTTGGCACGTTTCGACACTTCGTCTTCGTGGGTGACCAAAATAATGGTTCTTCCCTCGTTATTCAGTTTCTCAAACAACGTTAGGATTTCTTCGGTGGTTCTCGAATCCAGGTTACCGGTGGGTTCGTCGGCCAGGATAAAGAACGGGTCATTGACCAACGAGCGAGCGATCGCAACGCGTTGTTGTTGACCACCGCTCAACTGTGTCGGACGGTGATCCAACCGCTGGCCGAGGCCGACCATTTTTGCAAGCTCGACGCTGCGGGTCTTCTGTTCGCGGGTGAGCGAGCGACCTTGGTAGAACAAAGGTACCTGAATGTTTTCGACAACGGTGAGTTGCTGAATCAAATTGTAGGCTTGAAAGACGAATCCAATTCGCTGGGAACGAATATCGGCGAGTTGATCGTCGTTCATCCGGGCGACGTCGTCGCCACCGAGCCAAAGGCTGCCGGACGTTGGTTGGTCCAAACATCCGAGCATATTGAGAAGCGTACTTTTGCCGGATCCGGATGGCCCCATGATCGCGACATAGTCCCCTTCGGGCACATCGAATGTAACACCGCGAAGAGCTCGGACTGTCTCGCTTTTAAGAACGTATTCTTTTTTCATGTCCGCGACACGGCATGCGTATCCGGACGTCTCGATGGATGGAGCGATCATTAATTCGACGGAGCTCCACGCGAAGGTCCGCCACCACCACCTCCTGCACCACCGCCCGCCGCCATCCGTTTCCGCATCATGGCTGCGATTTCGGCTTGGTCAACAGAGCCATCTTTGTTTGCATCGTAGTCGGCGAATGCACTTTTCATGCGATCGTTGCCAGCGACTTCTTCTTGGCTAAGCTTGCCATCGGTATTGGTATCCAGCTGTCCCATCATGGCTGCTGCGATTGTGTCTGGGTTCATTCCGCTGCCACCACCACCGGCGCCGCGTCCTTCTGGACCGCGTGGGGGACCACCAGCTGAAGCGACTGGCTTGGCAGATTCGGCCGCGATTTTCGCAAGCTGTTCGCGATCGTCGACTTCTTCGATTTCAGGAATATCCATTTTGTCCAAATGGTTTCTCGGATCGAGAACAACGGTGTCTTGAGCTGCGATTCCTTCGGCAACAGTAACAAACTTATCGTTGTTTGCGCCGATCTTGATTTCTTTCGTTTTCCAGTCCTTGCCATCTTTCAAAAGGACAAAGTGGTGTCTCTTGGTTTCATAGACGGCCCGAACAGGTACTTGCACTGCATTGGCGATTTGTTCGACGAAGATACGCACTTCGGCCGTCATGCCTGTGCGGATTTCTTGTGGTGGATCCACGATCTGCACGATCACAGCGTATTCCTTAACGCTGGAGCCCCAGAAGTTCCCCGGTTCAGCGTACTTGTTTACCTTGATCACGCGTCCGAGCAGTTCGTTGGCGACGGCACCCACTGCAATCTTGACTGGCATGCCTTCACGGATCAACGTGATTCTCGATTCGTTTACTTTCGCTTTCACTTGCATGCGGTTTGGATCGGGTAACAAGAAAATGGTCTGCTGTTCACGCACCACGGCGCCCGGTTCCACTACGAAATCAGCACCACCTCGACCGCCAAACTTATTTGCGAAAACAACTTGGCCATCGGCCGGTGCTAATATCGTGCAAGCCTTGATTTGATTGCGGATTTCGTCGAGCTTTTCCTTTTCTTCGGAGAGTGTGTTCTTGTCCGAGGCCAGTTTGGCGGCTGCTGTTTCGATGTCGCTGTTGAGCTGAACCAGCATCTTTTCTTTGGTCAGATTGTCGAGCACCTTGAGTCGTGCCTCGGCGGATTCCAGAGTGCTTTTAGCGTTCTGGACCGCGAACTCTTCCGATTCGATTTGGAGAGCTTTTAGCGTTCCCTTGGCGGCCAATCGCTCGGCGCTTTGCAGAGAAAGCTCGGACTTGCGAAGTCCTTGCTGGGCCAAAGCGATTTCGCTCAAGATGGCTTTACGCTCGGTTAAGTAAGTTCCTTCGAGGTATTCTTGTTTCGCGATGGCGGCTTTGCTAACGAGAGCTTCGCTGCTGATGACGGTAGATTCCGCCGAGCTCACGATAATGCGTTGGTTCTTGGCATCTTGGTCCAACGCGGACGAGTCCAGTTGGCAAAGCTTGTCACCCTTTTTGACGAACGTCCCTTCTGCGACGACATTCAAAATGGGGGTACCGCTGCCGCCACGACCCTTCACCTCGCACTTTACTTCGTTGTTGCTGCTGCTTTCGATTTCACCTTTCTCAAGGGCGATGTGGTCAAAAGGCCCTGAAGTGACCTCATGAAGGATCGGGTCTA
>CAIXME010000622.1 GCA_903920425.1 uncultured Pirellula sp.
CGGGTTGGAATGGTGGGATATTCTGCTATTTGTATGGAGGATCCGATAGCGTGTCTCTCTCCAACGGGACAGTATTGGGAGCAACTCACTTCGACCTTGGCGATGGCCACGATGATCTACTCATCGGGTCGATGCCTTTGGCCCTTGCAACTGATCTCATATCGGTCCCCCCGACGACAAATGGAACCGTCGACCTGCAGTCCTCTCTGTATGTGATTGGCGCGAACGGCGATGACTTTGTTTCTTTGATAAACGTCAAAGTAAAGTATGGCACAACATTCGACCTCGGGGATGGTGCCGACGAACTTCAGGTTGGAGACAGCACCTTTTCGGGCACGATGGTAGATCTACAATCGTTTTGCAACGTCTATCCTGGCAACGGTATTGACTCAACACACTTTGCAGCAACTCTCGTGCGTGGAAACTTTTTGTTTGATGATTCCACGTCCAATTCCAACCTTTATCTTCAAGGCGTAACGATCCAGCAGAATGCGTTCCTCTTCGGCACCGCTTCAAAAGACACCATGGTGCTCGAATACGTCACAGTCAGTAAACTATTGCAGGTTTTTTCCGAGCTAGATGACGACATAGTAAGGCTTTCCTCATCCACTTGCGAAACCCTTGAGATTTTCGCTGGGGCTGGGTCAGACAACGTGCAACTTGACACGGTGACTTGCAATGTCCAACGAGTATTCCTGGACACTGGTGCCGACACGCTCAACGTATCCTCGGGCAAATTCCAAAAGCTATTTTGGTACGGTGGCTCGGACAACGATTCATTCAACGTAGCATCAACTAATGCAACCGAACTGAACGTTTTCGGCGACAGCGGAACCGACACGCTCATCCGAGCAGGTAACTCCATTGGTACGACGAGATTGTATTCCGTAGAGAATCAATAATCGCTCGTCGACAGCAACCTTAGTTGAGTGCAACGTCGCCCTTATTGCCGTTGCACTCTCCTCTTTCGTTCGGCAATTTGGATGAATGGATAAGAGGCTAAGTAATCAATTTGAATCCAAGGTGCATTTTGGGTTCCCTTTCGATGCACTGTATTGATGATTGACGACACTAGGAAACCAGTGGCCCTACTTTCTCCACTGGCAATGTAGAAAACCACGGAATCGATTGGAGATTGAAAATGCAAAATGAAAAGCTTAGGACCTATCAAGGTGGGTCAACGACGTCGGCTCCCTCCCAAGAAAAGGCTACTGCTGAATCCGAGCAACAGCCCGTTACCGTTTCCGACACCTTGCTGGGGACCGATCCCCCCCTCGAAAAGGCTCATCCTGGATTGCAACCGGCATTAGTGTTTGCAGCCTATCCACTCGCGTTCATCGTGATCATCTCATGTATTGCGGTCTACTATATGATTACTCAATCAAATCCAACCGCGGACGAAGCCTATCCCAATGCTCCCGCATCAGTGGGCAGTTCACAAAGATAAGAGCGTCCTTCTTTCCTACCTTCGGGATATGCAGTACTCTAAATACCCCTGAACAAGAACAGACCATCGGACAACCTGCCCCATCCATGCATTGGGTCATGGCGTTCCTTCTTGACAGGGTAGCAGCGTGTAGCCAATGGTTGAGCCCTGCGACACAACACGACCGGACAGGATGTCCGACTGTTGCGTTCATCTAGAAAGGACGCCAGCCTCCAGGGCAGAAGACACGAGAGGGTAACTCGCAATGCTAACCGCATCAGACATACGAGAGTGGGTGATTCGGATCGTTAAATGGGACGGCATCTTGCCCGCCGTTGTCTGGACCTCACCCATATTGGTGCAACTGCTTTTCCCAAACGTGCGATGGGCCATTGAGATTGTCGCAGTCATCTTGCCCATCATCGCGTTGCTGATGCGATTCATGATTGGCAAGCGACACATCGACAGCAACCGATGCAAACCGCTGACGCGTCGACTCCAATTGGCTGTGCTCTGCATTGGGAGCATTGTTCTTTTGCTGATCGATTCGGTGATGATATTGACGCACGTCATGCCAAAGGGTGCAGCTTTCGCAACCACGGGAGACGTGATTGTATGGAGCGCGCTGTACGGGATTTACGTAGCATCTATGACGATTGCAATGTACCCAGGCCCCGCAAAATCATCGAACATGCAGCAACACGACATCGCTCAGCAATGAGGCACGCCAAGCACACACGTTTTAACTTTACGCAAGCTTAAGCCACTCCCTACGCGACATATGCAACCTTATTGTCACCATGATGCGGAGCGTTCAAAAGAATCAGGGCGGCTTGCGTTAGCAAGTCGCCCTGATTGAATGTTTTGATTACTGAGGTGAAGCAGATGTACTAGCGGCGATCTCCGCCACCACCACCGCCGCCGCCGCCACTTCGGCCGCGACCGCGTCCGCCGCCGCCACCACCGCCACGGTTTCCGCCGCCGCCGCCACCACCGCCGCCGCCGCCGCTGCGACCGCGGAATCCACCTCGGTCACCACCGCGTTCAGCTCGTGGACGACTACCGCCACGATCACCACCGCGATCCGCGGAGGCTGGTCGCTCTTCGAATGGTCGATCGAGATCGATTTCACCGTCTTCGCCTGGCTCACCACCTTCGCCATCTTCGGCTGTTGCGAATTCGTCTTCGATGCCGAGCTCTTCCAAGGCGCGTCGACGAGAGAGCTTAACACGATCGTGATCATCGATATCGATAACGATCACCTTCATCGTGTCGCCAACCTTGCAAACGGAGTCAACGCTTGCAACGTATCCGCTGGACAGCTCGCTGATATGGCAAAGTCCGTCCTTACCTGGAAGGATTTCAACGAACGCACCGAAGTCGCGAACGCTGGAAACGGTTCCGTCGTAGATCTTGCCGATTTGAACCGTTGCGGTGCAAGCTTCGACGCGTGACAGAGCAGCTCGCGCGGACTCTGCGTCGGCGCTTGCTACAGTGACGTTGCCGTCATCATCCACATCGATGGTCGCTCCGGTATCTTCTTGGATCGAGCGAATATTCTTTCCGCCTGGACCGATCAGTGCACCGATCTTTTCCGAGTCAATCTTGGTACGGAGCAATCGCGGTGCGTAACGGCTGGTTTCGCTGCGAGGGCGAGGGATGCAGGTTAGCATCTTGCGAAGGATTTCCATGCGGGCTTCCTTGGCTTGTTTGAGCGACGAGCGAATGATCTCTTCGCTGATTCCGTCGATCTTGAGGTCAAGCTGGATACCGGTGATACCGTTTTGGGTACCGGAAATCTTGAAGTCCATGTCGCCGTGGTGATCTTCGTCACCGAGAATATCGGTCAGAAGAACGAATTGCTCTGGCTCACGAACCAATCCGATGCTGATACCAGCAACTGGGTTGGTGATTGGAACGCCAGCAGCCATCAGTCCGAGACAGCCACCGCAAACGCTGGCCATCGACGAAGAGCCGTTGCTTTCGAGGATATCGCTGATGAGGCGAATGGTGTAAGGGAAATCGTCTGGATCTGGCAAAACTGGTTCTAGCGAACGCTCTGCCAACATTCCGTGACCAATCTCACGACGACCAGGTGCACGGATCGGCTTGCATTCGCCGACGGAGAACGATGGGAAGTTATAATCGAGCATGAACTTCTTGCTGTACTCGTCCATCAACCCGTCCACACGTTGTTCGTCTCGTGGTGTGCCAAGCGTTACGGTTACGAACGCTTGAGTTTCACCGCGTTGGAACAATGCAGTTCCGTGCGTGCGAGGCAAAAGATCTGTTTCGCAATGGATCGGGCGAAGGCTCTTGCTATCTCGACCATCAGCTCGTGTTCCAGCAAGGATCGCATCACGTACAACCCGATTCTCAAGCGTATGCCATGCGCGATAGAACGTATCCTTGGAAATCGCACCTTCGGCTGCTGGATCTGGGACGAATTCAGCGAACGCAACGTTGCGAAGAACATTGCATGCTTCGTTGCGTGCTTGCTTGCCTTCGGTTTGCTTGGCGTCACGGAACCGATCGTAGTAGCTAGCCTTCAATTTCGAGACCAACTCAGTGTCATCGGGAATATCAAACGTTGCTTTGACCGGTTGAATCTTCTCGAACAACTCTCGTTGCAGCGAAATGACTTCTCGGCAAATGTTGTGTGCAAATTTGATCGCATCCAACATCTCAGCTTCTGGCATTTCTTGAGCAAAACCTTCGATCATAACGACTTCGCGGTCGTTAGCCGAAACGATCATATCGAGATCGCTTTCCTCAAGCTGTGCGTGCGTTGGGAACGCAACAAAATTGCCATCAACTCGACCAACACGGGTCGAAGCGATAGGGCCGGTAAACGGCAGTGAGCTCACAAACAGCGCACATGCAGCACCATTCATGCCAAGCACGTCTGCATCGTTTTGGATATCGCTGCTCAAAACAATCGATTGAACTTGGACTTCGTCTCGGAAGCCTTCTGGGAACAGCGGACGAATCGGACGATCGACCAATCGGCTTGTCAGCGTTTCCTTGGTGGTCGGACGAGTTTCACGCTTCAAAAATCCGCCGGGGAATTTACCTGCGGCTGCGAACCGTTCGCGGTAATCGCAAGTCAATGGAAAGAAGTCTGTTCCTGGGCGCGACGGGCCGGTGGAAACAGCGTTGATCACTACCGTGTCACCATACTGGCACAATACACATGATGTCGCTTGCTTGGCGAGTTGACCTGTTTCAAAGGCCAAAATCGAATCGCCGATTTTCTTTTCTACTCGAATTTTCACAACAATGGCTTCCTTCAAAAAGCTACATACAAACTACGGTCCCACCGCGGTACTTTTCGTGATCTTCGGCCAGTAGAATCAGGGGAGGCAGAAGACCTCTTCCTACCATGACGACCTAGGTTCCGATTCGCCGGGGAACTTATAAGAGAACAACAGTAAAGAATTGACTAAAACGAGCCAGCATTCACGCTAGCAACAAAACAACACAGGCTCGAATGAAAAAATCACACTCGAGCGGAGGAAAGACGCGAAGCGGCGAGCGGCAACTGTTTGCAGTCGGCCGGACGCTTGCTCATCACGTAAAAAGCCAAGGGCCGGTTCCGATGAACCAGCCCCTAGAATAGACAGACTACTTACGAATATTCAATCTGCTGATCAGATTCAAATACCGTTGTGGATCGTGCTTGCGAACATAATCCAAAAGCGATCGACGCTTGCTAACCATCCTCAACAGACCACGGCGACTCGAGTAGTCACGCACAGCACCACGCATGTGCTCGGTCATACCATTAATGCGTTCGGTCAACATCGCAATCTGGACGTCAGGCGAACCATTGTCACCTTCGTGTGTGCGAAATTGGCTAAGGATTTCTTGTTTTCGTTCTTTGGTAACGGTCATGTAAAGAGAAACTCACATCTGCTTGCTACTGGCGGCCCGAGGAAATCCCTGCGTGCCAAATTTTTACTTCGAATTAGGGAATGTTAACGGCTTTTTCAGCGAATGCAACGGCAATTAGACAGTGTGTCGGGTTAGAATAACGCCCGAAAGTTTTCCCTCAGCTCTGGAATCCCAATTTTCATGTCGTTCCTCAATACTTTCCGCATCGCCCTGCGGGCTCTTCGAAAAAATAAACTTCGCGCCGGACTAACGATTTTGGGAGTTGTGATAGGAATTGCCGCCGTCACCGCCATGGTCTCTATCGGTTCTTCGGCCAGCGAACTTGTGCAGGGTGAGTTTCGCAACCTCGGAACGAACGTGATCGTGCTCTCCCCGGCTAACCGACGTGGCCCCCGAACAGGCCAAGCTCCCACGCTCACAGCTGCCGATGTCGATGCCATCGGCAAGGAATGCCCCAGCACCCTGGCGGCCACCCCCATCGTGGGCGCCGCTGGTCAGGTCATCTCGGGAAACAACAACTGGCGCCCCAAGGAACTCTTTGGAGTCGGAGCCGACTACCTGATGGTTAGAAATTGGCAAATGCGACTCGGAACGTTCTTTACCGAAGGTGACATCAACAACTCCAACAAGGTCTGCGTAGTTGGACACACTGTCGTCAAAAAACTCTTCCAAACCGCAAACCCCATCGGCCAAGTCGTTCGAATCAAAAACATTCCGTTTGAAATCGTGGGGGTCTTGGCTAGCAAAGGTGCGAACATAGTCGGCGACGACCAAGACGACGTTGTCCTCATGCCTTACACAACGGTCCGTAAACGATTGCAAGGCAGCAGCTTTAACAATGTGGATGTCGCTTTGATTTCGGCCAAGAGCTCCGAATTGATGGCACAGGCGGAGCAAGAGATCAACTCTCTCATGATGGACCGCCATCGCATTGCGCTAGGCCAACAACCCGACTTCGAAGTTGCCAACACGACGGAAATTGCAGGAGCCTTTAGCCTCGTCACAGGCACGTTGACCGCGATGCTGGCGTCCATTGCCGGCATCTCACTTGTGGTGGGCGGTGTCGGCATCATGAACATCATGCTTGTGTCGGTAACCGAGCGAACACGGGAGATTGGAATTCGAATGGCCGTGGGTGCTCGCCCGCGAGATATTCTGATGCAGTTCTTGGTCGAGTCGATGGTGCTCTCGGTTATCGGAGGCGCTATTGGTGTGCTGCTGGGCGTGCTTGGTTCGGTCACTTTGACCGTCCTCATCAACGCGGTTTCCTCGGGTCGAGACTGGCCGATTATCGTGAGCCAAGCAGCCGCCATCGTCAGCTTGCTTTTCTCCGCCGCGGTTGGGATTGGGTTCGGGTTTTACCCCGCATGGAGAGCCAGCAGGCTAGATCCGATCGATGCGCTGCGATACGAGTAACGTCGTTGCCTGACGAAACGGGCCTCCCTTCTCGAAGAGAGTTGCCCATCCAATCGCCACAACCCTCCTATCCTGACCGTTGCCTTCATTAAGAACGCGACGGCCTTACGAGCAAACTTCTGTCGATTTTCTTTGTGTTTTCATCGATGCGACTGGGTTCGACTCGTGTTTCAGGATGGCAGACAAAGGTTTGACAAATCTAGCCCCCCAGTCCACGATGATACTTCGGAAAACGCTGATTCTTGAAACGATCTATTGCAGGCTTGTGTGAACGACGAAGACGCATTGATTGAGTCCGCACTAGCTGGCAACAGCTCGTCCTTTGAAATCTTGGTGACGCGTTACCAAGATCGGCTGTACACTGCCATGATCAGCGTCGTTGGCAGCACAGACGAAGCGGAAGATGTCGTTCAAGAATCCTTCATCCAAGCGTACCTCAAGCTCGATACCTTTCAACGCAACAGCCGTTTCTTTACATGGTTGTATCGCATTGCCTTTAATTATGCCTTGGCTCGTCGGCGCCGAAATCGCGGACACCTATCGCTCGACGAAGGTCGCGAGATTGCCGGCTCAGAACCAACCTCAAAAGTCGAACGTCCAGACTCCCGCATGTCTCGCGACGAAGATGTTCGATTGGTTCACGAAGCTCTCGCGGAACTCTCCGAAGATCATCGCAGCATTTTAGTTCTGCGAGAAATGGAGGACATGGCCTATGAGGAAATCGCGGACGTATTGCATATCTCCATCGGCACGGTTCGGTCCAGACTTAACAGAGCACGTTTTGCGCTGAAACAACAACTCGAAAAATTCCCGCAATGGAACCCAGAAACCTAATCGAGGCTGACTAGGGGACATCCATGCAGCAAACTTCATCAGCTCAAGCTCATCGACGTGTTCTAGTCACAGGCGGCGCAGGTTTTATTGGATCCAACCTTGTTCGGCTGCTCCTCTCGCAACACCGACACGTTTGCGTCTTCGACAAGCTAACTTACGCAGGCCACCGCGAATCGCTTGCAGAATTCAGCGACCGCCCTGAACTCAACTGGCATATCGCAGACCTATGCGATATCGCGGCAGTGCAGCACGCGATGCACTCCTTTCAACCTGATGCCGTAATACATCTCGCCGCAGAAAGCCATGTCGATCGCTCGATTGCAGCGCCAATTCCCTTTGTGCAATCGAACGTGGTAGGAACAGTCCATTTGCTTGAAGTCGCGCGGCAATATCTTGCAACATGCTCTGCAGAATCCCAAAAATCATTCCGCATCATTCATGTATCCACGGACGAAGTGTTCGGCTCCGCCGACATCGGGAATCAGTTCGACGAAGATTCTCCCTACCGCCCTAACTCGCCCTATGCAGCCAGCAAAGCCGCCGCAGATCACTTTGTACGAGCCTATCGAAACACTTACGATTTGCCCATCCACATCACCAATTGCTCCAATAACTATGGCCCGTATCAGCATCCTGAAAAACTGATTCCTGTCGTGATCAGCCAGGCGATCGCGGGCTTGCCCATTCCCGTTTACGGCGATGGGCTAAACGTTCGAGACTGGCTGCATGTGGATGATCATTGCAGGGCGATCGTAGCTGTCCTCGAGCAGGCCTTGCCCAAACAGGATTACATGATTGGGGCTAACGGGACGATGACTAATATCGCGTTGGTTCATCAGCTATGCCAACACCTAGACCAATTCGCCCCAAGACGCGATGGAAGGGCACACGCAGAGTTCATTGCATTAGTCAAAGATCGCCCCGGCCACGATTTGCGTTACGCGGTCAACGCATCACGAATATTCAACGACCTAGCGTGGTCTCCGTCAGTGTCGTTAGCCGATGGTCTGCGAGCAACCGTGCAATGGTACTTGGCCAATCGCTGGTGGTGGGAACCCATTCTCTCTCGTAACAAGGAGACACAGCTTTGATCTACAAAGGTATCGTGCTGGCCGGAGGATCCGGAACTCGCCTATTTCCCGCGACGCTGGGCATCAGCAAACAGCTGCTACCAGTCTACGACAAGCCTATGATCTATTACCCCATATCGGTATTGATGCTGGCAGGTATCCGCGAGATCCAAATCATCTGCTCGCCCACCGACATGACGAGTTTTCAACGACTGCTCGGTGATGGATCGCAGTGGGGCATCTCTTTGCAATACGAAGTCCAAAAAACCCCTGGCGGACTCGCTCAAGCGTTTCTCATCGGTCGCGAGTTTTTGCAAAGTTCTCCCGTCGCGTTGGTCCTTGGCGACAATTTGTTCTATGGTCATGGTTTCAGACGCATCCTGCAGTCTGCAACCGAACAGCCAACAGGCGCGACTATCTTTGGCTATCACGTCAACGATCCTAGCGCCTACGGTGTCATCGAGTTCGATAGCCATGGACAACCTAAGTCGATTGTTGAAAAGCCTCTTCACCCTGCTTCTCATTACGCGATCCCAGGACTTTATTTCTTTGATGACCAAGTTGTCTCGATTGCCGAACAACTCAAGCCGTCAGCACGCGGTGAACTGGAGATTACGGACGTACTCTGCGAATACATGCATCGCAAAGAACTGAGGGTCGAATGCCTGTCCCGTGGATTTGCGTGGCTCGATATGGGGACCCATGATTCCTTGCTCGATGCCTCCAACTTTGTGGCATCGATCGAAAAACGACAAGGACAAAAAATTGCTTGCCTCGAGGAAGTTGCCTTCCGTTGTGGTTTTCTATCCGCGGAACAACTGTTAGCGACGGCCAAAAAGTTTCCGAATGCGTACGGCAAGTACATCGCCTCGATTATTGATCGAGCTTAATCCGAGTCCCGCCATTGAACACACAAGGTAACGACGACTGCACCACCACATGAAATAGGCAGACGAATTACGTTCAACATCGCGATTTTTTGTAAGACGAACTGCTTTTTGGAGGACAAGGTGATCAGACCTGGAAACCTGCTATAATTCGGTCGAATGTACATAGCAGAACTTTAGCCATATCACTTTGACAGACCGCACATGAATGCGCCAGCAGTGGAACTCAAGGGAGTATCCAAAAAATTTGGGAACCACCAGGCCGTCTCACCTATGGATTTGACTGTTCCGACAGGCTCCATCTATGGCTTTATCGGCCCAAACGGTTCTGGCAAAACGACGACGATGCGAATGATCCTTCGGATCTACCAACCCGACACAGGCTCTGTCCACGTCTTGGGAGAGGAGACGGGGCAATGCGCGGACGACCGAGTCGGCTACTTGCCAGAGGAACGCGGACTATATCGGCGAATGACCGTACGTCGCGTGCTGCAGTATTTTGCCCGAATCAAAGGGATGAAACATCCCGATGAAAGCATTCAACGTTGGCTGGCAGAATTGGGGGCGGAATCCTGGCAACGAAAACGGATCGATCAGCTTTCCAAAGGCATGGCTCAGAAGATCCAATTCATCAGCGCGGTCGTAGCCAACCCAAAGCTCCTGATCCTCGATGAACCCTTTAGCGGACTCGACCCCGTCAACATGGAAGTTCTCCGCGATGCGGTCCTGCGACTACGCGACCAAGGGACAACGGTCATCTTTAGCACGCACGACATGACGATGGCAGAGCAACTATGCGATCGCGTCTGCATGATCTTTCAAGGAAACAAAGTACTCGACGGCTCACTCGAACAGATCACCACTCAGTATGGCGATTCCCGCCTGAGGGTTAGGTTGAACGAGTCCTCACCTATCCCCGAATTCCTACCTGGCGTATTGGAGCAAGTCGCTCACGGCAGATCCACCGATTTGCTCCTTGCAAAAGAAGCAAGTCGTCGTCAAGTCCTAGAGTCGTTGATGGCCGCAGGCGAAGTGGAACATTTTGAGACCGTGAAGCCTTCGTTGCATGATATCTTTGTCTCCATTGCGAAACCTGCCGTCACCGCCGACCCCTGAGGAGATTTGAGAGTTGGCTAAACTCTTTTTCTACTATTCCACCATGAACGCAGGCAAGTCGACGATCTTGCTGCAATCCAGCTACAACTACCGCGAGCGAGGGATGAACACCTTGGTGTTCTCACCCGAGATTGACGATCGTTTTGGAGTTGGAAAAGTCAGCTCGCGAATCGGATTGCAAGCCGACTCCATCGCATTCTCCCCGTCCGACAATTTGTTTCGTGCGATCCAGAAAGAGCACGAGTCGAACACGGTCCATTGCGTACTGATCGATGAGTCCCAATTCTTGACAAAGCAGCAAGTCCGCCAACTGAGCGACGTATGCGATGATTTGGATATTCCCGTACTTGCTTACGGGCTGCGCACCGATTTCCAGGGAAACCTGTTTGAAGGCAGCCAGTACTTGATGGCCTGGGCCGATACGCTCAACGAAATCAAAACGATCTGCCATTGCGGGCGAAAAGCAACCATGGTTCTGCGCATGGATTCGTCAGGTAAACCGGTGCGCGACGGAGAGCAAATTCAAATCGGCGGAAACGAACGCTATGTCTCCGTGTGCAGAAAGCACTTTAAGCATGGGCTCGCGGAACGATCAACTCAAGACCTACCCTTCGATGATCTTTGAAAGTTCCGATTTCAAATCTCCGCTACCTCGATTGCCTCGGTGATTTTTTTCGGAGTTGAACAGGAGGTAGCAGAGGCAACGGAGTAAGTATCAATTTCTAATCTCCGTTATCTCCATTGCCTCCTGTTCAATTTCAGTTCGAAAAGAAACTCGGTTACATGAAGCTCACTCGAAAAAGGGCCACACGATTCGCTCTGTGATTTTTTGTTGTGTTGAACAGGAGGTAGCAGAGGAAACGGAGTAAGTACCGATTTCTATTCTCCGTTATCTCCATTGCCTCCTGTTCAATTCCAGTTCGAAAAGGAACTC
>CAIXME010000623.1 GCA_903920425.1 uncultured Pirellula sp.
AGACCGCCGGATCAAAACCATAACGAATGGCAACCAACAAATCATTCGCGTGCTTGGGCCACTCCCGTCTCGACACCGCCGAGCAATACACCCACATCACACTAGGTCGCTTCTGAGTAGTTCACTCGAAGAGGTACACAACAGGCCCCTACGACTAAACGATCAACGAAGTATCAAGGCGTAATGGGCCTGAAAGCTAGCCTCGCTTGTTCACGGCTCCCGCGTGTACGCGCACGCGAGACGCCCAAAAAGCGCATTGGCCTAAAATTTTGACCGCGCACATGAGTATCGCGTGGCCCATCAACGAAAACACAGGTCCAAACGTGCATTTCTAGGTTGCTTGCACGGTACATCACATATGACGCATTCGGCAATATAGCCGCCGAAACCGATGTAGCTATCTCACACTTGTTCGGCTACACGGGTCGCGAGTTCGATAAATCCACCGGCCTCCAATACAACCGAGAACGATACTACGACCCTAAGCTCGGAAGATTCATCAGCCAAGACCCGATGAGCTTTGATGCAGGCGATGCAAACCTGTATCGCTACGTGGGGAACCATGGGACATTGGCGAGTGATCCGAGTGGGCTAGCTGAAAAACGAGTTATAAACGGAGTTGAGTTCACTGGTAGTGGCCATCACAAAATGACATACGCGACGACGAGGGACGAGCTCGCATTCTTGAACAAGGACTTGGTTCAAGAGATCGAGAGTTTTAGAGTACAACAGCCAATCATCGACGGAAAAGACAGCGGCCACATCTATCGTTGGCATGGAGATGCGAGCGGCTATGATCGTTGGATTGTAGACCTTGTTCGAGCCGAAAAGGCCAAGTTTGCGGAAGTTAATGGAGGTATTGAAGATTGGACGAAGCTAACTGCCACCCAACAAAGAGAGCTTCTGGACAGCATAAAAAGTTCAGTTGACAATGCACCGCCCGATTCTCTTGGAGCCATGTTCAACAAAGCAGTTGAAGTCGGCGGAGACGCGGAAGTTGCGAAACAACAGGCAATCTACAAGCAAAGACTCGCTCATAGGATGTCCAGCAACGCGAACCGTCGGGGGATTTTGGATCTCAAGCCTATGCTTAGTGGGGTAAAGGGAACTTCGTTGTCGAAGGGGAAGTCAGCGACTGCCTTGGTCACAATTGATCTAGCGATCACAGAGTACCAAGTGTTTGCATCGCCTTACTCAGTCTTCGAGCAGGATGGGACGCAAAACAAGATCTACGATGTATATGGGACTCCCGATCAATCGCCGCTTCTGCCGATACGTGTAGCGACTTTGAATCTTCTTCATAAGGGTTTAAATACTCGTTTCTTTGACGCTCTTCAAAGTGATTTCGAGTCAGATCAGGATCGAGTGATCGTAGATTATCTGGCGAATAATCCGAAAGACTCTTTGTATTCGCAAGGAACGGAGAGCGGTTTGTCGTGGGAAACCGAAAGCCGAAAGGCGAGGAGCTATATGGACGCTCAATTGCATTATCGATCCTTGCAAGGAAGGATGGACCCTAGTCAACAAAGAAGATACGATCTTGGCGACATGGATACAATAGAGAATCTATATTGGGAAATTGTAATTCCTTCAGAGTATCAGTAGACTAACCAGAGGTGCCAGCCATTAAAGTTATAATAACTCCTGATTTAGATGACCTGCCCAGCCCAAACAGTACTACCATGTCACCGGAGCAATGGTATAAAAAACTTGATGAGCTTCGCCAGTGGCTCTCAAGGAAGTGGAAGCTGTTCTCGTTATGTGAAACACACATGGGGTTCTTTCTACAATTGCCAGTTTCGGTGGTAGTAAGTGGGGATTGCTATGTCCATGAGTTCATTCTAGATCTCGTTGACTTTATTCGTTTGCAAGACGAAGACTTTTTTGTTTCGCTTTTACCTGAGAGGTTATCGAAAGATACGTTGTTCTTCCAGCTTGTAGTCAATCGCGATTCAGTATATTGCTATCCACTACATTCGAACTGTATCTCAGACTTACAGTTAACAAAATACGCGTTTCTCTACGAAGAATGGTGAATTGGTATCCGCCGCCGTGTTGCCCACGATAGCATACAAAATTCGCCAGTTATCTCAGCAAGAGTTCCGTGATCCACTGCAATGTAGCTTAAGCTTCACGAGCCAACAATTTGAGTGCGCAGGTCTCTCCCACTTTGATATCACCATGCAGCATGCACCCAATCACGCTCGGTCGCATCTGAGAATTGCACTAGAAATCACGCCCTTTCGGCACCTTCGATTAAGCGTTCAACGACCGTATCAAGGCGTCATAGCTTAAAAGCTATGGTTGCGTGACCATAGCTCCCGCGTGCGCTGGAGTTTGGAACACGCGAGGCAAGCTTTGGGGCTTTGACGCTTCGTGGATCGCTTAATCGTTATTCGCTTGAGGGCGATTCTTCATCGACGGAGTATAGTCCTAAAGCTAAGGCAGTCATTCTTTTGAAATCGGGCACGTCGAATCATACGTTGTATCTAACGATTACGCTTTAGCCTTCAGGGTCTTCCAGCAACTCCTGCAATCGAAGTTGTAGTTCAGGTGACAATCTCTCAAGCCACGTTGAATCGATGAGCCCAATCGAGATCATGTCTAGCAAATGTACTTGGTCCTTTCTTCGGAACGATGTCAGTTTCATCGTGATCAACCGGTCGAAAGGTAATGTGCGAGCGTCTTCGATCCACTCAAATTGGTCAATATCTGGGACTGGCTCCGAATACTCTTGGCGCACCTTCTTTCCTGCAAACACAACATGTACCGCATCGCGAGCTTTGGCGTCTGGCCCGTCCAGGAACACTGTAACTCCTGCCGATTGCCGGAAAATAAATCCAGCAGACTCGAGGACTGGGATAGCCTTTTCCAGATCGGATTCGTTGAGAATGATGTCGACATCCTGAGTGTTTCGAACCACAGAATCATCGACCTGAGAAACCCAATGTTGGACCGCGTTACCACCGATCACGGCATAAGGGATGTTTGCAGCGTTTAGAGCACGTGTGACACGTCGTAAGCGATCCTTGACCTTTTCCACGGCTCTTTCAATCCTGTCCCAGAGGGCATCACCGGAATACTTGATTTCAATCATTTCGTAACTCCTTCCAACAAGTATACCACAGAATGAGGTAACGCACCCAAAATGAAATCCCAGCTCGTCTCCCAATTTTGGATATCCAAGCCCTCATGTTCTATGAGTTGCGAATACGTCCCTAGCTTAGCTTGGATTTCTTGAAACGCATCATTGAAGGCTGCTGAAGTAGCTTCAACGGATTGCTCGTTTTCGTCTCCAAGTGTTCCTGGATTCTTCCCGACGTAGAGCAGATACGACTCGTCCAAGAAACTTGTAATCCAGCAAATTTTGCTGCCTTGAGTGTCGGATTAGAGCAACATCAGGGGCCGCAACAACTAAGCCCCAACCAAGTTAGTGATGGGATTTCGGCCCCTCACAACGAAGTTACATCGAAGTTCCCTGATCCATCAATCTTTCAGACACTGACCTATGGAATTAAAATATGTTTCAACCTCGGATTCAATCCTAATCTGACGATACGTTCCGTTCGTTAGCCCAAATTGGCTGGCTTCGATCTCTGTAAGATTTCTGATCTCGCCATCCTCGGATTCAGCGCTGCCATATCGACCAATGAAATCGTTTGCAATGTTGTCTCGCTTCGCATGGTAAATTGGAAGTGACGAAGGAAATTGACTCAATAGATCCGGGCGGTTAGCTACGATCGACCAACGGCCACTGTAGATTGGGCTAAGTTCAGTGTAGAGCGGAACTCCTGACGCAGATAACTTGTTTGGCAGTGCAAGCGAATTGCTAGATTCCTTGAACA
>CAIXME010000624.1 GCA_903920425.1 uncultured Pirellula sp.
CATATTGAATAGTATACCTTAGCATGCATGTTTAGTTGGCGTCACGTTGACCGGCCGCAATCATCTCAAAAAAACCTCTCCCAAGCTGAGAATATCACCCATGCTGAACGAAAAAACGATTCGGATCGTTAAAGAAATAACACCACTGGTAGCCGCAAATGCGGAGACCATTACGCGACGGTTTTACGAACGGATGTTCGAGGCCAATCCTGAAGTGAAAGCGTTCTTTAATCAGGCTCATCAGCACACAGGCGGTCAGCAACGGGCGCTCGCCGGCGCAATCTGTGCGTACTTCACGCACATCGATGATCCGACCGTGTTGTTGCCTGCCGTCGAACTGATCGCGCAAAAGCATGTATCGCTTGGCATCAAAGCAGAGCATTATCCAATCGTTGGCAGCAATCTTCTGGCAGCCATCAAAGATGTGATGGGCGATGGAGCTACCGACGAAATCGTCGAAGCAGTTGCTGAGGCATACGGATTTTTGGCCGACCTATTCATCGGACGTGAAGGGGCGATCTACGAAGAGCAGGCTTCGCTGCCCGGAGGCTGGAACGGCACACGAACATTCGTCGTTGTAAAGAAGGTTCCTGAAAGCTCATTGGTAACCTCGTTCTACCTGAAACCCGCTGACGAGGGCCCGCTGCCACCGTTTAAGCCAGGTCAATACATCACCGTTCACATCGATCATCCTCATACACCAACGTCACCACGTAACTACAGCCTTTCGGATTGCGCGAGCCAGCCCCATTACCGAATCAGTGTCAAACGCGAAGAGCGTCTCGCTCCGGATGCACCCGACGGCTTGATCTCCAATCATTTGCACGACGCAGTCGAAGAGGGACACCGCATCGAACTGGGGCCGCCATGCGGCGAGTTCACGATTGATCCAGCGGCCGTTGCCAGGCCGATCGTTTTGATCGCAGGCGGAATTGGTGTGACTCCGCTGCTATCCATGGCCAAGTCTATCGTCAAAGCAAATCCGGAAGCCGAGGTTTACTTCATACAGGCTGCGCGCAATAGCCAGGTGCAAGCATTTGCAGGTGAGCTTCGCAGTCTCGCGGAGTCGGGACGTAATGTCAGTACGAAGGTTATATTCGATTCGCCTTTATCCGGCGACGTGGAATGCGGTAAGTGTGATAAGTCAGGCTTTGTCACAACAGATCTGCTCCGAGACTGGACTCCCTTTTCCGAGGCAGAGTTCTTTTTTTGCGGGCCTAAACCCTTTATGCGAAACGTTCGCGTTTCATTGCAAGAACTCGGTGTCGATGAAAATCGCGTCCGTTATGAGTTCTTCGGGCCCAAAGAAGATCTCGTCGCCGCGACAGCCTAGCGGCATCCTCGTCAAAAAGCTGACTCGAAATGAAAAACCTTGTTTATACGGTGTCGTGGTAACCAGCGATCGCTCGCTCATTCCAAGCTGTTAACACTTGTACTGCGTTGGTCCGTTTCCATTCAAATATTCCATTCATAAAGACAAAAATATCAATGTCCATTAAACACGCAAATCCGTCCGAAGTGATTCACTTGCAACGGCTTGGCTCCGATATCGCAAGCACCAAAACCTCTACGTTGTTCAAAACCGAGGTGATGGAGGCAATACGGCTCGTATTGCCAGCAGGCAAGCAGATCGCCGAGCATAAAGCGCCAAGCGAAATCACTGTCTTTTGTTTGGAAGGACGCGTGAAGTTCACATCTCAAGGAGAGGCCAAAGAACTTGTTGCTGGCGACCTATTGTATCTTACTGCTGCCGCACCTCATGCTGTCGAAGCGGTAGAAGATTCAACCGTTCTGGTCACGATCTTGTTGAAGGGTTCAGTGAGTGGTAAAGGTGATTAATTTTCTTCGGCTTAGATCAAGTCAATTTCCGCATCGTCACCCTTTATTGAAACTTGGTAAGCTCGGAAGTAACGAACGCCGGGCCGGCGATTAGTCGCGCGCCTTGGAGCGGTTGCAATTGTTAAGAAGCGAGTAACTAGTTAAGCTTATATCTGCACCCACGCGTATAGTTTAAGCCGCTACCCCTGGCTGCCCAAGTTTGCTTTTGTCACTGTGATAGGCTCATTGAATGCTTTCTAAAACAGCCGAATATGCCCTCCGTGCGGTTGCCTGCATGGGAAGCCAAGTTGACCAGCCTCTATCAGCCAACGTGCTGGCAGAGCAGACCAAAGTTCCGCGTCGCTATCTGACCCGCGTCCTCCAAGACCTGTGCAACGCTGGCCTAGTGCAATCACGACCTGGTCCCGGTGGCGGCTACGAGCTGACTTACGCGACGAATAAGCTGACGATTCTGGATGTTATCAACACCGTAGAGCCCATCGCGCGGATCAAGAGATGTCCACTTGGGCTTAAGTCGCACACGAGCCTGTGTCCCTTGCATGCAGAACTCGACAAGGCCTACGAAGCCATGGAGAAGGCGTTTGCTGGCGTGACCATCAAGGACCTCGTTGAA
>CAIXME010000625.1 GCA_903920425.1 uncultured Pirellula sp.
AAGACGCCTACCACAGTCAGTTTATCGAGGCATTCAGCTGGTCAAATCTCGTTCAACTCAACAAGCTGACACAAAACACTTGCTTTCTTGTTGGGATTAGCTTGACCGATCCAAATATGCGTCGCCTGCTTGATGTTGCGTGGAGGAAAAATCCATCTAAAACACCAGGGCACTTTATCGCTAAGAGACTTCCCAAGTCCGGCGGTGGCGATATGATCGATCAGGTTTCTAAGCTACTTGAGGAGCAAGACGCAAACGCCCTTGGTCTGAATGTTGTGTGGATGGAAGACTACAATGAACTCCCAGGCATTCTCACCGACGTTGCGACGTACGATCGGACCTAACCAAAAAATGCACCCGAGTTGCCGATCGGGCGTTTCCTCAACTCAGAGTCTCTTGGCGGCAACCGGGTGATTTTGATCGTTATCTGCCAATACAATGCACAGCGCCACTGCTCAACTTGACGATCTTCTTGCGGACGCCTTCAGCTGTGGCTCAGCATCCGAAGCACTGATTGCCAGCTCAGAACAGAAACTCGGCCTTCTGTTTGGCACGACCTACAGGTTGTTCCTTAGTCGATTTGGTGCGTCACTGCTCACCGGCTTTGAACTATACGGATTGCCACCGGAAACTGACCCGAATCAGCCGCCACAATGGACAAGTGCGGTCAATGCAACTCTGCGTCTACGCCCTGATTGTCTGCCCAAAGACTCTGTTCAAATCTCGCATGATGGAATGGATCACGGATTCTTCCTGAAGTGTTCCAAAACCGATCCATTTTTTGATGGACCCGTAATAGAATGGGGCCCAAGGTTTGAGGGCGAAGAGGTCATCGCGCCAAACTTCATCGCGTTTGTCGCAAGAAGACTCGGCAGATAACCAAATGTTGGACCGAAGCCCCCGACCGTCCGTATCGAACTTTAGAGGCCGTGTTGGCGGGGGCTCGGTCAACATTGCCGTTCTGCCATTCATGCAACACGTAGCAATTGAGACCCACACATAGTGTCGCTAAACGCAGCAGCCAAATGGTCAACCATCCCAACTTACTTGGCAGTTTGGATCTACTGTGCTTCGTTTGGTCTGACTTGGCGGCTACTACCGTTCGCGACATTGCTGTCTGCTTTATACGTTTCTTCGCACGTTTGGCAGATCAAGCAACATGGTAGATGCTTAATCTCTGCCGACATCCGATCGTCCGCACCGTCCTTCGTGATAATGGCATCGTTGTTTGCGTCCGCGATGGGGCCTAAATTATCGCTTCTGACTACTGACGATGCTTCCTGTCTGATGATTGGTGTCGGAGGAGCGATGACTCTCGGTCACATCGCTTCGTTTGTCGTTGCGATGCTGGTAGATGCGGTCAGTCCACTGGGATTTCCTTCTCATTCACGTACAATGGAGCAGAACAAAGGGATGGACGCGAAGGACTCGGTCGGCCGTTCTTGACTTGCGTTGAGTCAACTGCTCGTCCTCGGTCATCCCGGTCGACTATGAAGTCCTGGGTTTGCAAGTGACGGTCGCCACTATTTTGGGTTTTTGTTTGGGCCTACATTTTTCTTGGTCCGTGTACTAGGTGCCAGCCGCGGAGACGATCTTTATTCGCTCACCCTACGTGGCGAATAAAGACTCGGCGCAGTGGATGGCACCGGTGACGTTGGTTCGTGAGCTTCGTTAGTGCGATCGCTTCTTCCGAAACGCAACTTCTTTGGTCAAGGATGGTTGATTAGGCGACTATTCGAGTTGTGAATGCATTTCACTCTATTAGCCCTGCCTGGCAGGTTGCATTCTCTCAGTTATCCATGCACGGTTCAAACATCTTGAGCGATGGTGATTCCGTTTTGGCTGCGGCTTGCATTGTGCTTCGGTGAGCTGCAAGCCACCTTCCTTTTGCGCTGGCACATTCTTTAGGGCGACTCGGCTGATGTTTCTAAGATCGCTCTCGCGATCTGTCCATGCGAAACGTTCAGTGTCAACTGGTATCGGTGCTTGGCGCCGTTGGGTAGGTCTTGTCCTTGGCCAATGGTGTTGTGTTCGGCGAATGATTCTCTTACTGGCTCGTTATTGTTCGGCTGTCGCTAAGGTGAAAGGTTAAATGAAGTTTAAAAGGCCACGAGGTCCTCAATGCGCGTTTGCGATTTTGGTACATCAGCAATGAGTTGCCTTTGGAAACGCAATTGGCGAGGTGTCCTCGTAGCTTGTGGTTGAAAATGGGTTTTGTCTCGAGTACAGGTCGTGTTGTAAAAGCTGCGAGGTCCGATTCGTTCTCCGATGTTGTTGCATCTGCCACGCATACTGGTTGTCCTCGTAGCTCGTATTCTAGAAAGGCGAGCAAGGCTGATTCGTTCTCCGATGTTCTAGCGCTTGTGACCACGCGTACATCAGACCGGCGATACTAGCTTTTTTGCTCGCCGGGTTTTGGGGGCAGAGGCCATCGCTTTCCCCTTTGGGACGGCCTGTGCTTTAGATGGCACGATTCGACTAGTCCGCTTGGGTTTCATTGCAACGACTTTGGTCGATTGGGTGGATTTGCTGGTTGGCTTTGTTGCTGTTTTTGGTGCCATTGATGATTGAGTTGTGGTTGCAGCGCTAGCTTCTCTTGCTTCTCTGCGAAGTCGGCTTTTGCGTTGATCGCTGTTCTCTTTGGGCTTCATGTTTTCAAGCGTATCTTTGAGAGACTGAGGTGTCTTGCCAAAGGATTCTGTTACGTTAAGCATCCGTTTCGGATCCCAGTCTTTTCCATCGCGAAGCAGGGCCCAAGCCACGACTGCGATCTTGCGTCCCAACGCGATAGCGGCT
>CAIXME010000626.1 GCA_903920425.1 uncultured Pirellula sp.
GGTCCAGAAGGTCGTGGTCCAGAAGGTCGTGGTCCAGAAGGTCGTGGTCCAGAAGGTCGTGGTCCAGAGGGTCATGGTCCAGAGGGTCGTGGTCCAGAGGGTCGTGGTCCAGAGGGTCGTGGTCCAGAGGGTCGTGGTCCAGAAGGTCGTGGACCAGAAGGTCGTGGACCAGAGGGCCGTGGACCAGAGGGCCGTGGACCAGACGGCCGTGGACCAGACGGCCGTGGACCAGACGGTCCTCCGCCTGCTCCCAATCCCGAGCGCATGTTCGACCATGCAATGGAATTTGACGCCGACAAAGATGGCGCCTTGAGCGGTGCAGAGCTAAAGAACTTCATCGCCGCGTTTGTTGAGCTTCACGGAAATCGCGAAGGTGGCGGACCGGGCGGTTTCGGTGGACCGGGCGGACGAGGACCTGGTGGGTTCGGTGGACCTGGAGGCCCTGGAGCCGGCGGTCCTGGCGGGCAGGGTGGTCCCGGCGGCAGAGGTGGGCGACCAAACGAAGGTGGCGAACGACCTGAACGTCCAAGACGTCCTGAGTAACGAATCGCTTGGCCGCAGAAAACCTATTTGATTGGTTGACAAATTTGCCGCCCTAGCGGCGGTTCAACCAGAGACATTAAAGAGATAGCAGGCATGCCGCCTGCTATCTTTCTTTCATCAAGGCTTTCTAAACATGGATGGATGGATCAACGAATGAGATCCAGGCGGAGTTCGTCGGCTTTGGACATTGGGGGCTGGCGGAACTAAGTCTCGATTTTGGGGAGCAGGCAAGTCAAGCAAATCTTGATCGCTCGGCGAAGCGGACTTATTGGGTACAGAGGGAACAAGCTCATAAAGGCTTGGCGTTTGCGGGGTTGTTGGGACAGGTGCCGCCACGTTTGTTGGTCCTGCGGGGGAAGCCATGGCCGGTGTTGGTGCAAGGTGTTGCATCGATGGCATTGGTCTCGTAGAAGACATGCCCTCTGCCGACGGCGTGTAATACTGCATTTGGTTTGGTGCAACATCGTATGCCCCAACGAAATTTCGATCAGGAATCGAAACCGACTGAAAAGATGCTCGACCGGAATACACGTTCGGAGCAGAGATCAATCGGTTGGCAGGGGGAGGTGTTGGCGATCCGTAGAAGCTCGACATCGATTCCCACGGCTTCCAACCACTGGTAGGCCCACACCGACCATCTTTACATGCATGGTAACCGTCGCTGTACCCGAATCCGTGGTACCGACCAAAATAGTTGATTGGCGAAAATCGAGCGGAGGGCAATTGAGCCCATAAACTGGACGAGCAAATGCTCAGTAAGCAAAACGCAATCACTCTCGCAATCATGATCTTCTCATCCTTGATGCCGACCATCCATGAGCCTCGAACGGTGAGTTCAGGGGAAATCCGTTTCTCCTATCGAACGCACCTTTTCAGGTATTCGACTGGTTCGCTATGCATGGTTGAACTCAACCGGTTGATCAGGATAGACCGTATTATTGGCATTCCGATGGTGATGACTAGGTAAAGTGTAGGACGAAAACACCGAATTGAGTCTCGAAAAAAAGGCTGCCATCCGCACCGTGCCGCCCCGCACGGAGCTGGTGAATTTGCTACAATCCTGGTTCTTCTCCGCAGATTTTTTCCTCAGATGGCAAACCCTATGAACAATCGAATTCTGCCCCATTTTTCCTCCATGGTCCGCAATCTTGCTTCTCTTAGCACCTTGTTTGCAGCGCTAGCAATCTTTGCCGCCCCCACTTACTCCTTTCAATCCAAAATGCAAATTGCTTCCTCCCCGTTTGGTAAGACGGCCGCTGGCCAGAATGTTACGAAGTACACGTTGACCAACGCAGCTGGCAACACCGTCGAAATGATCGACTATGGAGCGATCATCGTTTCGATCAACGTTCCAGACAGAGACGGAAAGAAGGTGAACGTCACTGCTGGTTTCAAATCCATCGATGGGTATCTCGGTAAGCACCCCTACTTTGGAGCAACCGTTGGGCGGTTTTGCAATCGTATTGCCAAGGGCAAGTTCTCGATCGATGGGAACGCATTCCAACTGGCCACCAACAATGGTCCAAACCATTTGCATGGCGGCGAAGTTGGATTCGACAAGCAAATGTGGAGCGTTGCCGAGCTAAAAGCAGAAACAAGTGTCGGGCTAAGATTCACTTTGGTGAGTCCTGATGGACAAGAAGGCTATCCTGGCAAGCTAACGGTCGTAGCTGATTACGTTTGGGACAACGACAGTTGCTTGACAATTTCGTTCAGTGCCGACACGGACAAGGCCACGCATTTGAACCTTACCAATCACGCTTACTTTAATTTGTCTGGCCCCGCGAGCGGAACCGTCTACAAGCATGAGTTGACTCTTGCAGCTGACAAGTATCTGAGTGTGGACGAAACGTTGATTCCAGATGGCAAATTTGCTGCTGTGAAAGGAACTGCTTTGGATTTCACCTCCAAGCGTGCCATTGGAGAAAAGATCGCTGACCTTAAAGCCACCAACGGCTACGATCACTGTTTTGTTGTCAATGGTGACGCTGGAACGCTTCGAAATGCAGCTGAAGTCGTGGATCCGGTAAGCGGAAGAACGATGGCAGTGAAAACGACCCAGCCTGGTATCCAACTCTATTCCGGGAACTTCTTGGACGGTACGTCAGCTAACGGCAACTACAAATTGCACGAGGCGTTTTGTTTGGAGACTCAGCACTATCCCGACTCCCCGAACCAAACGGGCTTCCCCACGACGCTTCTTAAGCCAGGGCAAAAGTTCAAGGAAACCACATCCTACAAGTTCGGTGTCGCCAAGTAGGACACAGGTCGAGAGTCGTTGAAAAAAGACGAATCGAGGAGAAAAGTTGCGGGAACTGTATGCAACAGTCGCGGAAATAGTTACAGTTAAACCCAACACACACACTCGCTGGTTTTCGTTACCTGCGTGGGCCACCATCGCCTTCGCAGGAACCCTTGTCAGATTTAAATCGTCCCGAAAACGATAGTTGAGTTGTCTATGACTCCTGGAATTCGAAATTTGACGAAATCCCAATTGGGACGACAGAAAAGGCGCCGGCTTCGTTTCGACATCCTTGAAGACCGCAGGCTTTTGGCGGGTATCGAGGTGTTCTTGTTCAACGATCTTGATGCCTCGCGCTCCCATGATCCGATTGCCGACGAATCGTTGTCGAATAAGGCCGTCTTTCTAGATTTGAATAACAACGGCGGGTACGATGGGGCGGAGCCGTGGGCGGTTTCTGACGCCAATGGATTGGCTCGCTTTAACGATGTTGAACCCGGGAGCTATTCGGTTCGATTGCTCGGAAACAATCGTTCGCTCGTTCAAACATTGCCGACTCTCCCTTCTCAAAGCGGAGTATGGGCTGATTCCATCGGTACGGTAGTCGATGTTTTGGCAGACGGTAGGTTCTGGGCTGCTCGTAATAGTGAACTGACTCTTCGAGAGTCGACCACTTTCCAGTCACTTCGGACAGTTGATTTCGGTCTAGATACAATTGTAGATGTTGCGATTTTGCCCAACGATGGCGTATCGACCAAGACAGCAGTGGTTTTGACACGCAACGACGCCTTGACCCAATCCTTGTGGAGTGTTTCCCTAGAGGGGGAGTCGACTCCTAGCCTCATCGCCGCTGATTTACAAGGGATCGTTGGACTGACAGCTGTTGGTAAACGAGTGATTTTGCAATCCGACCTTCCCTCACAAAAACTAGCGTTGCTAGACGACGGAATTGTTACCCCGATCAATTACTCTGTACTGGAATCGCTTCAACCAGGATTCGAAGTCAAAAGCACAGGCAACAATCAATTTGCGATATTGGAGACGAGCGACCACGGAAGCACCCTGACCGTCTGTGATCTGATGGGCGGATCGACACGAGTTGTTGGCAGGCGAGCGTTTGACCTGAATGTAACCGCATGGCAGGTTTCTGGGACCGGCGAAATCGCTGTTAGCACCTCCGAAGGCGTAGTTGTCCTATCGATTGGTCAAGGACTGCCGGTGCGTTCCAGTTTACCAAACGCAGTTGGTCCCATCGTATTTGATTCTGTCAGGGACTTACTTTTCACAGGGCTGAGAAATGATGGGCCAATCAATCGGATGATTGGTTGGGACACCTCCGATTGGCGGCCTTCCCTGACAATTCCGTTGTCGCCCGAAGCGGCCTTAACAGAAGATGCCTCAATCCATCTCGACCTAAATGGACGTTATCTATTGGGATCAGTAGGCGACCGGGTTTATCAGCACGATATTGCTAGTGCGGTTGCAGCCAATGTC
This sequence comes from uncultured Pirellula sp., assembly GCA_903920425.1. Taxonomy (GTDB): domain Bacteria; phylum Planctomycetota; class Planctomycetia; order Pirellulales; family Pirellulaceae; genus JBKCUI01. Next base: position 4,280 of record CAIXME010000626.1, read on the forward strand.
TTGGTTGCAGAATCGGGAACAACTCGACTGCAGTTTGGTGTCCGCTTCGTTGGACCCAATAACGCTCCCGTGCTTGGCTCTCTCGATGCGATTGCACTCAACGAAGACGAATCAATCGACTTGACGGATTCGAGCTATGCATCGAAGGCATCCGACACCGATGGCAACTCGATTGTATATGTCGTTAAGGGCCAACCATCCAATGGAACCATTGTATGGTCACAAGGTGAATTCCCTACATTCAAGCCTTCAACGAATTTTAGCGGCGCCGATCAAATCGTCGTGCAAGCTTACGACGGTATCGACTGGTCGGAATCGCAAACATTGGCTTTTAATGTCGCTTCGGTCAATGACCAACCGACCCAAATTGATCTGTCAACTTTGGTTTTCAAAGAGAACCCTTCGTCACTTTCAGTCTTGGCAAATGTCTCCGTAAATGATCCAGATCAAGACGCTAGCTACGACTTTGAAACTAGTGATCCGCGGTTCGTTGTAGTGGGTGGAATGGTTCGACTGATTTCAGGTGAGTTGAACTTCGAGAAAGAACCCTTGTTGGTAATTGGCATAACTGCAGTCGATCGCAATCATCCAGCGGATCGCATATCACGTAATGTCACGGTGAGCCTCTCGGACGAGAATGATGCCCCATCGGACATAACGGTTCCTTCTACATTATCTGTTCCAGAACTGACGAAGGGTGCGGAACTAGGTTCCGTCTCCGTGGTCGACGAAGATGCGGAAACGAATTACTTTTGGTCAGTGAGCGACAGCCGGTTTGAAATTGTCGATGGAAAGCTAAGGCTAGCTCAGAACGTTGAGTTAGACTTTGAATCGCAATCTACCATCGGCGTCAGCTTGCGTGCGACGGATGCTCATAGCCAGTTTTCTATCGAAAAGAGGATAACTGTTTCCGTAACGGATCAAGATGACCCGCCAGTCGATTTGATTCTCACAGGTTCTGGAACTGTTGGGGAGAATCGGCCAGGCGCTGTTTTTGGCAACGTTACCGTTATGGATCCAGATCAAGGCGAACTGTATGCAGTAAGCGTCAGCGATCCGAGATTTGAAGTGGTCCGAGGGGTCGCAAAACTCAAATCTGGAGTTAGCCTGTCGTACGCGGACCCTGGTTTCTTGGACCTGACATTCACAGCGCGTTCGTTGCGTAGTGGAGCTACGATTCAAAAGAGTAGTCGGCTCAGTATCGTCAAGGATACGACCCCGTACCACAATGACTTGAATCCATACGATGTGGACGGGGATGGCTCGGTAACACCATTGGATCCGTTGGTCGTTATCAATTACATCAACCGCCGCGGCGTTGGTCCAGTTGTTGAGCCGGGTGAAGGCGAAGGGTCCAATCCCGATCTTGACGTCGATGGAGATGGTGTTGTTTCGCCACTTGATATCTTGATCTTGATAAACCGCATCAACAACGATAATCGCGGCACTGCCGAAGGAAGCGGCGGCAGTGGGAATACCAGCGGTGGTAACTCAGGCAGTGGCGGCGGAGGACTCACTGGCGAAGGCGAAGGAAGTGCTCCGCTCAAGACGGAGACGCTTGTGCGTTCAACGGACA
>CAIXME010000627.1 GCA_903920425.1 uncultured Pirellula sp.
CGCGAGAGCTGAGCTAACTGCCGAGATCAACTTTTCTTTGAAGCTTACTTCAACTAATTCAATGCCTAACCATTTCGTCGCCTGCATTCCGGACTCGATTCTCACGTTAAATCCGTGCCCAGCGACTGGCTATGTCCGCTCATAGCCAGTTTCTTCGGCAACAAGGGAGACGACTTTACGCAATGCGAGAGGTGCGTCAACATCAGTTGCCGACTTGGAGTGCGAATTGATGACTTCTATTGAGCTATCGCTCCATTCGGAGATCCCACTAACTCAAACCATGATGGCCATCCAGCATGCTGTCGCAAATGTCCCGCCAACAAGCGTCCATCCCACACGTTTGAGCTGCTTTGCAGGAGGTGGGGCATAGAGTAAGTACCAGGACATAGAAATCATCGGCAGAGTAACGATGGGAAGCTGGAAGCCTGCCCACGTGAGTGCCGCAACGGCGAGCGAAAGACCTGCAATGACGCCCCAATGTAGCGCTCGCGACTGACGCTTCTGGGACGCAATGACGCCCCGAACTGCCAACGTTGTCGCTACGAATCCAATCAACCATGTCCCCCAAGCTTCCATCGTCAATCCAACGGGTATATCACCGGCAAGCAAGATGGGAACACAAGGGACTGACAAACCGATGACACCCCAGAGCTGTCCGCCAAGCGTGCGATGTTTGCCGGCGATCGCGAGTACGAAACAGACAAGGGCAAGGGCGCAACAAAGGATTAGCGAGTTTCGCACACTCGTCGATCCTGCAACCAACGCGATGATACCGCCCGCAATAGTAACCGTAAGCAGCACTCCCAACCTACGTTGTGCGGCGGGAGTCGTGCGTTGAGCTCGTGCACCTCGATGACCAAGTGCCACTAGCAATGGCTCATGGGCCAAAAAGCCTGCTAACGAAGCAACCGCAACACACAGGCCCACGACAGTCGGCCCGGTGACCAAAATGGCTGTCACGATTGGAATCGCAAGAATCGCATAGGCTCCGTGCTCCTTCGGCTTCAAATTCGCGGCCGGTTCAGCCCGAGGCATTTTGGCTGATTCGATGGTGGCTGTGCTCATTTTTTTCCGGGCCTCAGGTGCTAGTCTTGGCAAAGTGTCGGAACTCATCGCGTCCAATTATATCTAAACATACACCTCTAGGTGCAGTATTGTTTGGCGAAAATATGCTGTGGCGTAATGTCGCGCTTTCGAGCCAACGGCTGTGATTCGAGCGAAGCAGTCCTCTGGCGAGCCACTTCACTTAGATTTCGAGTTTGCTGACTAGCGAGTCTGCAACAGGCAAGACGATCCTAATGGCCGGAAGCACGAACAAAGTCGATAAAGATCGGGTGATACGACGGACTTTAGGCGGTACCCGCGACACGATTCTTGTTTCGCTTTCTTACGCGAGGGGGCGTGGAACAAGCCGGCATCGCCCCTCTAGTGGCTCAAGATGATGAATGGACTCATCAGATGCGAAACAGACAATTCAGCCGCTCGGCCATTTGCGCCGTTGGACTTACCACTCTGACATTCGCATCTTTCGCCCAACCAGTCGTGGCACAAGAGCAAGCTCCAACTGGATCTCAAGTATTCGCAAGCGTCCATGATCAGCCGGATCTGGCAGTTGAATCGCCTCAACGAGGTGAAAATCCATCACCAGTGGCTGCTCCGTGTGAACAATGCGAGAAGCAGGCGAGCAAGACTAAAGACTCTTTGAACGCAGCCATGAAAGATGCCTACAAAGGCGTGTTCTATACGAATGATTTCTCGTACTTGCGAAATCCAGCGTACGATGGTCCACATTTCGCGGGCGATTCGTTTAAGGGGCTGATGGACGGCAAGCTTGATCTGGGTGGTGAGTATCGATCACGGTACCACCACGAAAGCAATATGCGTGGACTCGGGCTGACTGGCATCGACGACCAGTTCTGGCTTTCACGCGTGCGGCTGTTTTCAAACTACCGAGTGACCGAGAATATTCGAGTCTTTGGTGAATACCTCTACGCGGACTCAGGGGGCGAGGACTTCGCACCACGTCCGATCGAGGAGAACCGCGGCGAGTTTCAAAATCTCTTCGTCGATGCAACGCTATTTGATTGCGACGAGATGCAGGTCAGCGGTCGCGCGGGTCGCCAAGAGTTACTGCTTGGGGCGGAACGACTTGTTTCCCCACTTGATTGGGCTAACACCCGGCGAACCTTTGACGGTTATCGAGCAACGGTAAGAAGCTCGCAAAATACAGTCGATTTGTTCTACACGAATCCAGTAAATCGAATCGCCGCCACTGGAGGCACGAACGAATGGGACAGTTCCAACAACAACCAGAGTTTCTACGGAGCCTATTTGTCCAACAAATCATTAGGCAAAGATTATGGTGTGACCGCCTTGGAGGCGTACTACATTGGCTATGACAACACAGACCAGAACTTCTCGTTTCATACGCTTGGAAGCCGAGTTGCCGGCAAAATGGATTCAGTTCTCTATGAGTTCGAAGGTGGCGTGCAGTTCGGTGACAATGCTGATGGTTCAGGGCATGATGCAGGTTTCATGGCCGCAGGACTCGGCAAGGTTCTAAACGCGGACGGAACGCTTGGTACATGGTCCCCGACTGTGTGGGCTTGGTATGACTGGGCTTCGGGCGGAGACTCTGCGCTTATCGCTCCCGGTGACGATGGGTTCCACCATTACTTTCCCTTGGCCCACAAGTACAACGGGTTCATGGACCTATTTGGACGTCGGAATTTGAACGACGTGAATGTTCAGTTCATTTCGCCGATCGGCAAACGAGTGAACTTCTTAGTCTGGTATCACTATTTCTTCTTGGATCAAGCCACGACACCCTACAGCGTCGTGATGACACCCTACAACGCCGGCAACGCCGCTGTATCCAAGGACCTTGGACACGAGATTGACCTCCTTTGGACGATTGCGATCAACCCGCGACACAATCTGATGATCGGCTACTCCCACTTCAATTCCGGCGACTACTACAACACGCCTGGCGTCGCGTTCGGGGGCGACGCCGACTTCTTCTATTCCCAGTATCAAGTGAGATTCTAGCGAACTGATAGGCACCATATCGAGGGGGTAAGATCGCCGTTGCAAGCCGCGTTTTCCTGTTGATACAAAGATGAAGCTCGACTAAACTGCTGTTCCAGGTGGTGTTAACCCATTGTTAGTACCTCTTCGTCAAGAAGCAGACCGAACGGGTCTCGGACTTCGTAAGTCCTTGCACTGCAAGGCTTTACGAATTTCGAGCGCAGAGAGTATTGTTACGAAGAGGGTTGCGCTCGGGGAGCCTTAGTTTTTTCTACGGAAGAAACGCCAAAAAGTTAACGCCGGACGACGAGAGATCGACGCCCGGCGTTTTTCGTTTCTACCCAACGTTTTC
>CAIXME010000628.1 GCA_903920425.1 uncultured Pirellula sp.
CTGCGATTAGCGAGAGCGGCTGCTGCATTAATTCAATCGCAAAACTCGATTGCCGAAATCGCCCAACGGTTTGGATTTAGCGATCAGGCTCATCTCTCACGCCAGTTCAAGGACGTGTACGGCTCGACACCGAGTTTTTGGCGGGACAAACACGCCCGTTCAAAACAGCCCTAAACGCCGCAATTATTCAAACAAGCTGGGCCCCTATTCAAGACGGGAAATAGCCAACTGGGCAGAATGGTTTCCCATTGCAGTTCTGTCTGAAAACACCTCATGAGAGCCCTCTTGAATGATCAAGCTTTTCGAAGCATTCCTGTTGTTTGCGTTGTTTCTTGTTTCTGCTCAATTGAGTTGTCCTGTTTACGCTGAACATGCAACAGCAGACTTACCGGATCAACCAGAGACCAACGCTAACGTCCGAAGATACAGCGACCACATCAAAGTTTGCCAAGTTGGCTACCTGGCCGACGAATCCAAAATCGCAATTCTGACATCTGAACCCAAGGGGCAAGTGGTTGTTCGCAAATCGGATAACGATGAGATTGTTGCGTCCATTCCGACAGGAGCTGTATCGTTTGATTCTGACACAGGTGACAACGTACGAGCGATCGATCTGACTGAGGTTTCAAAACCCGGTCGATATTACGTGGATGTGCCCGGTGTAGGTAGTAGTTTCGACTTTAGTGTGGGCAACGATGTCTTTACTCGTACGTTTCAAATGTCCATGCTCTTTTACACGGGACAACGCTGTGGAACGGCAGTGAGACTCGGTGGCGATTTTGCAAACTACTATCACGCAGAATGCCATGTGTCGGATGCACACTTCGATGCATCAACTGGTCGAATGGGAAAGCGATCACTTACCGGCGGATGGCACGATGCGGGAGACTTTGGTCGATACACCATCAACTCTGGGATCTCGATGGGCACACTTTTGTGGGCGTATGAGTTGAACTCTGAGAAGCTGCGCACTATCGATTTGATGATACCGGAGAAAGCAGGCACACTGCCGCACATGCTTACCGAGATACGTTGGAACTTGGACTGGATGCTGAAGATGCAGGACGAGGGTGGAGGTGTTTGGCACAAAGCTACCACCGCCAAGTTCCCTGGATCGGTGCTTCCTGAGTCGGATAACGCGAGGATGCTAATCGTCGGCAGCGGACAGGATCCATATTTGACAACACAAGCCACAGCAAATCTGGTTGCGGTTGCAGCCATCGCCTCTCGAGTCTACCGACCATTTGATCCCGACTATGCCGATCATTGCCTGTCCGCAGCGAAACGCGGTTGGCGGTGGCTCGAATCGACGCCGGATAGCCACTATCAAGCTAACCCAAAAGGCATCGAAACGGGTGCCTATGAAGACAACAACGCGAAGGATGAAAGGCTTTGGGCCGCTTCAGAATTGTTTCGCACGACGGGCGACGCAGCCTACCATGCGTACTTCCTAAACAATTACCAGGGCGTTCGCCCGATGTTCAATTCGGGGTTCCCACACGAGTGGAAGAACGTGCATGCGATGGCTCTATACGGCTATGCCATCGAAAGCCATCGGGACGTTAACACGAAAGTTCAACAAGAAATCCGTCAGGAGGCACTGAAGGCTGCTGACGAGATCGTAAAGAGGGTTGCCCAGAATGGATATCGAGTTCCTCTAACAACAGAAAACTATATTTGGGGTTCCAATGCTCTGGTAGCAAATTATGGCATGATGCTACGACTTGCTCATCGTATTGCACCAAAACCTGAGTATGCAAACGCCGCCCAAGATTCCCTCCACTATTTGTTTGGTCGTAATACGTTCAACACGAGCTTTGTAACCCAAGTAGGTAGTCGATGGCCAATGAACCCGCATCATCGCCCCAGTGAAGCGGACGATGTCAAGGAACCTTGGCCAGGCATGTTGATTGGAGGCCCTAATGCTCAAAATGCGGGCGACAAAAGGCCTCCCGCCCGACAGTGGAACGACGTCAAGGAGAGCTTCACGACCAACGAAGTTGCAATCAATTGGAATGCTCCACTGGTATTCTTACTCGCGGAAGCTATGCCAAATAACGTCACAACCCGTGCAGTGGATGCCAGAGATCTCAACCTAGATATCTCCAATCCTTCCAACTGGATCATCGACACGATGCATCTTGGGACAAAGCAGGTGAATATATCCTACGATGCTGCCGATCAATCCGCAGTGATCACACCAACATGGTCGCAATCCGATCGCCAATCCACCGATATCAGCATCCAAAATATCGACCATGGTCGATTACACCTTTACCAACATATCGAAGCCTTAGACTGTACACAGGCCGATAGCTTCTTCGAGATTAGGATGCCAAAGGCGTACATCGACGAGGGCAAGATGGAACTGGTCTTCGCTCTCCAAGCAGGCGAGAAAGGAGACTACTTGTTCAACGGCCGAACTTTCTCCATGAGTGAATTCGTCGGCAACGATGGCGAATACAAGAAGCTAATCGTGCACGCATCGGACTACAACGAACCCTCGGATAAGCTTCGATCCATCGAACGAGTTACTTTCATTTTAGAGCGCAAAGGATCTGTCGTTTCTGCTCCGATCAAGATCAGGAGGATCTCGATGGATCTGAACACCGAGAAAATCATTCCTCCAGCCGAAGAGGTGCGTGTCAAAAATCCTAAATCGTATTACGAGTTCAACTATACGAATCAAGCTGAACTGGATGGTCTTCAAGTACGCGTATCCAATGAGAGCATGGACATCACTAGACGCATCAATGGAACCAAGGACGGTATCGAACTGACTCCGCAATGGAAAGTGGGGCAAATCCCTAATGGCCATACAGGAAATGTCGTGTTGGTCCAATCGCTTGGCGGGATACACCATTTTGATCCTTTTGAAGTCGAGTATCTGCTTAAAATTCCAAAAGCATACTTCGATGAAGGAAAACTCGATCTCTATCTCTTTGTTCAAGCCGGTGAAGTAGGGCACTACCGATGGAGTGGGACCCAAAGACCGCTCGCTTCATTCGGTGAAAAAGCGGGGCAGGATGTCGTTCTGAAAATGACCGAAGAGGATTTCCGGACACAAGGCAAAAAACGCAATCAGATTGAAATGGTCGGAATCCAGTTGAATCGCAATGGATCCACGGTCACAGAACCAATCGAGCTAAAACGCATCGTGGTCAAGTTACCTGAGGATACAACTACCACGACAATGCCGAAAAAGGCAAGCGAACCTGCGATCAAATCAGAGCCTGCTTTCGTATGGAAATCGGACTGCCGCGACGAAACCACCTTTGTTAATTCAACGCATCCGATTCTTCCTGGCCACTACGAGTACGTCGGCGACCCGGCAGGCAACGGCACTGTATTTCGAGGGCGTTTGACGGACGCTTTAAAGGTAGATGATCCAGAATCCGTACACCTGCATCCTGACATCTACTTTGATCAATTCCACCAAGGCAGTTTCACCGTTAGCTTTGACGTTTGGGTTGCTGACATGGTACCGAATGCATTAGGTCCTTATCGAGAAAAACCTTGGCTGAATGTGCTGACAGTTTTTGATCGAACGACACGGACTGGCGATGACCGTTTCGAGCCATCGGTGATGACGAACTTGGTCGGCGAACCGGGTGCCTATTACCTGCAGACCTATTCCATATCACCGAAGGATGGCGGCACCTTTTTTGAAAAGGATGCGGCCGCACCGATATTCCCAACAAATGAATGGGTATCCATTAAAGTCGATGTCGATGTGGAGTCAGCAATCGTTCGTACCTATCAAAACGGGAAACTGGTTTCCGAAGGTCCCTACAAGAGTCGTCCAGGTATCGCTGGTGCTCACATGGGTTTGTATACCAACCGGCTCATCACTCAAGCAACCGTTTACAACAGAGCGTGTGCAATCTCGGTTCGTCCCACTATCCCCTCGAAAGCGACTACCGATGAAATGATGGTCAATGGTGACTTCGGTGATGGGTTATCAACATGGCAGGTCGAGCAGCAGAACGGAGTAAAAGCCACAGCGACAGTCGTACCAGAAGGTCCGAACGGCATTTCGGCGATGCGCCTCGATGTGCAGACAGTAGCAGACGAGCCCTGGCGGTTGCAGCTATATCAAAACAAGATCGCCATCCAAGAAGGCAAATCATACACCTTAACATTTTGGTGCAAATCAAATCGCTCCGGCAGTATCAAAACGATCTGCATGCAGGACCACGACCCGTGGGAACACTCGACTGAAAAAGAGTTATCCCTCTCCACGGAATGGCAGAAAGAGGAGTTCACTTTTAGTGGTCCGTGGGATGACGAGAATGCTCGTATCACCTTTACCAACCTTGCAACTGACGAAGGACGTATTTACTGGTTCGCCAATTGTTCGTTACGTGTCAAAGAGTGAACTCAGAACAGCTACTTCGCAAATGAAAGTCAGCGTTCCGTCCCGAAAGCCGGTTAACAAGACGTTTCAAATCGTTTTTTCAATCTTCAGACAGATCACATTTACTTTTGATTCACGGCGTGAGGAATTCGAATGTCAACGAAAACTTTTGATCAACAGAATATGTTAGGGAACATAAAGACCGATTCTCGACGCTCGTCGAGGCGTCAGTTCATTAGCGCAGCATGCGTTACCGCA
>CAIXME010000629.1 GCA_903920425.1 uncultured Pirellula sp.
CGGCATGAACCCGATGGACCATATGGACCTCGCGCAGATCAATCGTCTTTACTACTTGTCCCTGTTTGAGGATGGCTGCGCAATCGCAAACTTCTTCGATCTCACTGAGCACATGCGAACAAAAGGCAACCGTAGAGCCTCTCGCATTCGCTTCTCGCACGAGTTGAAGCACCTCCGATCGCACCGTCGGATCCAAGTTTGCCGTCGGTTCATCTAAAATCATCAATCGACTTTGGCAACTCATCACACAGCAGATTGCCAGTTTCTGTCGCATACCCGTCGACATAAAGGCAACGCGACGGCTAGTGTCGAGTTCGAGACGTCTCGCAATCGAGATCGCGATTTGCTTATCTCCACGCGGATGGATGGCAGAGAAAAAATCGATGCAATCAATCCCCTTCATCAATCGGAACAACTTGGATTCGGCGGGCAAATAACTGACACGTTGCCTTACTTGCAAACTTTCCGTTTGGCAATCCAATCCATCGATTGTTGCCACCCCCGACGTTGGCTTCAGATAGCCTAGGAGGCAGCGAATCAATGTTGTCTTGCCGGCACCGTTTGGTCCAAGAAGTCCAAAGACCGATCCTTCGGAAATGGATAGACAGCATTCGCTCAATGCCGAAAATTGCCCGTAACGCTTGGTGAGCTTTTTTACATCGACAATGTTCGTCGAAGCCATTCGCAGTACCTGCTATTCCTTGTTTTGTGAGTCCGATGTGAGCGATGACAGCTTTTGCTTTGCGCTGGAGATTATATCCATCGCCCAAGCTTTCCCGTCAAAGAGTTCTACCAACCCTTGCAGCCAAATTATGCGAGCCGCTGGCGTCAAGTTGGCCTCTGCCCAAGCTAATTGTTCCTCCAGCGATTCGATCGCCGGATTGCGTTCCAGTTTGGCTTGGCCCGCTAGCCGCTCCGACATTTTCTTGGCTAGTTCGACTATCTGTTGTTGTTTTTGCGATAGTTTGTCACTCGCAGAAAACACAGTAGCTAACGCATTGAGTTTGCGCTGCGCGATTTTGGAATCAGTCGATTGAGCCTGGATGCAGTCCAAGAATGCTTGTTCGACGGGATCTAGCTGGTCTGTTCCACCGCGTTTGGCTTTTCGCTGCAATTGTCGTATCGAACGTATCGAGCGAATCTCCGATAGGATCGCGTCCACTTCGGCGTTTCTTGCATCGTCCGGATAAAGCTCTTGAAAACGTAATGCAACCGGTTCTGCTTCTAAAAGGACTTCGTCGTCAGTCGATTCAATCGCGTTAGAGATCGAACTATAGAGAGTGTTCGCAGACGGCGATAATGAGAACCAGTAGATGCCGAATGCACACGCGAGAAGAACTGCCCCCAATCCCGCAACGCTCACCCACTGAGTCCACTGAGAGTCAGGTTCTTCTGATGCGATCACGATGGAGGATCGACGACGATCGTCGTCGTGAACTTCGGTGAAGTTCGTTTTCGACATATGTTCAATCCCGCTCGGAGAATCGTTCAGTTCGAATCCCGAGTTCGACAATGCTATTCGCGTCTTGTCGTCTGGACCAGCAATCGATGGGATGACCACGTTTGTCGGTTGTGGTTGGCCTGCTTCTGGGGCAACACCGAGCGACCTAGAAACAATTGTTTCATCACCAGGGGAAAGCAGTTTGGCTTCGTGGAGTAACGATGCATCATCGTTCATGTCGATGCTCGTCAGTTCCTTGAGATGGCGAACCTCCGTTTTGTCTATCCCTTTATCCTTAGCACGTTTCGAAAGGCCAGCGCGGAGGGACTGCAGTCGATTGCCAACCACCAAACCGGTTGGCGGCCGCATGGAAGGCTCTCTACGGATCAATTCATCAATCAAATCGCAGACCTCACGCGGTACGTCCGGTGCTAGCGACGACAAGGGAATCAATGTGCCATAACGTACATTGAACAAGATCTCAGGAATGTTCTTTCCCAGAAAAGGCGGGCGTCCTGAAATGGCCGAGTAACACATGCTACCCAAAGAATAGAGGTCGCTCCGAACAGATACCGGCTTGCCTTCCGCCTGTTCTGGCGACATGTAATCTGCAGTTCCCAACACGGATCCTTCGACCGTTGCTTCAGCTGCACCAAACAATTTGGCGATACCAAAATCCGTTAGCTTTACGTTTCCTTGTGTGTTAATCATCAAATTCGCGGGCTTTAGATCGCGATGGATCACGCCAAAGTCGTGCGCGTGCTTGAGCGCCGAACAAACCTCGATCGCGATATCCACCACGCGTTCCCACGGAAGCGTTTTTTCTCTACGCAATTGCTGCTGTAGGTTCTCGCCATCCACGTATTCCATGGAGTAGAACAGAAGTCCGCGCTCCTCACCAAACCCAATCAGTTGGACAATATTCGGATGCTTTAGCTTGAGAAGCGTTTGTATTTCAGCATCGAATCGACGCCGAAATCGCTGATGCTGTGCTAGACCCGCGCTGATGACTTTGACCGCAACGGATTCTCGCGACTTAGCGTGTACGGCCTGGTACACCGTACCCATCCCACCCTGGCCAAGTATCCGGACAACTTCGTAAGGACCGATTTGCTCAAAATCAAGCGACACGTTGGGTGGAACTCATCAATGGAATCAGGAGACAGAATTTGCATCGTGCCCCCCAATTCTAACTGAGATTCTAATTATTTGCTGATCGCTTTCGTTAGACCGCACGAATTCTGTCACGGACGCGAATTCGCCAAGATACCGTGCAGCGAGTGCGGTGATCGAAAACCGTGACGACCCAATCGCTAATTCCTGATGCAATCGAAATGGCGTTGGAATGCTCGAGGGGCACAACACCATTGATGGCGACGATTCGATCACCGTTCTCCACCGATGCCTGCAGTATTTCATCGCCCACGGCGACCATCTCGCGAAGCGGGCTAGATGGACCAACGCGCAAAAGTCGCAGTCCCCCCTGCTCCGATTCCAATTCCGCATCCAGGAACTCTGAAAGCTCTTTGGCGTGCAATCGCTGGCCAACACTCACTCCCCTGGCCATTCTCGGAATCGCTTTTTGTGAACTGGAATTTTTTCGAGTCGCTGTATTCGATGATCTTATTTGCATGATTCAATCGCGCGGACATGCGTGTTTTTCAAAACGAAAAGACAAGGCCCTTATTACTAAAGACGTCGTCAGGCTCGCTTGAGCGACATGTCCCACAAAAGTTTTTGCAAATTTTCACAAAGCAACGCGGCGGCTTTCTCATCCTGACCGTTGCAGGATTGCACCCACAGGCAAAACGCCACCCTTCGCCTTTTCCGTAAATTCCATTCTGGAAATACTTTACGTTGCGTTCGCAAGCGCCCGAGGCCGGGGGGCATTCACGCGGCAGGTAGCGGAAGATGTGAAACGTCCGGTCCTAATCAGACACTCTTGTTTAAAGCCTCAACCAGCGAAAGGCACCGCCAGCCTTCGTCTTCGAATTGCAAAATCCCCGCGATGGCTAAGTCTCGAATGGCATCGGCCACGTCAAAGTCGACGGCAATCCCGAGCGTTTCTTGTAAGATTGATTCGGCAATCGCATCGATCTCCGATGAAGCCATGGCTCGCCCGCCGCCATGCATTAATACCACGTAATACGCCAGAATCGATTCACAAGCCTCTTGTTGCTCCGCTTCGTCAATGAGCCTTAACAAGGCTCCAAGATTGTTATCCAAGTTTTGATAGTACAGATTCTGTGCGACGTTGAGTTGGTATCGGCGTTTGGCGGTCGAATAAGAAAACACCGACTTGATTCCGTAAAATAGCGATGCTCCAACGATCGCAATCACTACCATAAACGACGAAAGAACTTTGACCGCCCCCAGCAACGCGAGTAGCCAAAAGCTCTTAGCCAGTTTGGAAGCCAGCATCACGAGGCCCCACATGGTCGGAATGCCAATTTTGCCCGTATCGAACCAAGTCAAGCGAACCTGTGAGCCTGGTAGCATCATGTCGACATCCGCCTTGGGGATGTTTTTGAACATGCGCACATGAACACAGTCAGGATCGAGCAACTCTGGCAAGTTCTGCATCTCTTTCGTACGGAATACGACCACCAACCTCTGATAGATTGGAACGTCGACCTCTCGATATTGAAACGGAGGGTACCAGTTCCTTTTGAGTCTCTTCGTTACGATGTCTCCTCGGGCATAAACCTCAAGCTTGCGAAACGAAGAGAAGCGAATTCGCAAACGGACTCCCCAATGGCTTGCTGCGTTCAATGCCTCTTGGATCTCGCTCGGCTTGAGTCGCCGATAGTTCGCATGATGCAAGGAATCCGCGATCTCGACAAAGAGCTGTCTATATTCGCTTTTTTTGATCGCCGATTCGACTTCTGAATCTATTGGCGGCCCGAGACGATTCGCTAAAGGCAAATCGCGGTCGGGATCAAATGCTCCATAGAGACGGACCAGCCTTTCATGATGTGAGCGGTATTGCTGATGAATATCGCTAACAATTTTCCGACCAACACTACGGAAAAGGCTTTGGTCTATGGTGACGGGATAGGGCGATGTTACTGCGGCTTTTTCTTGTTCGGTACCGCCGGATTCTTCGGCTTCGGCTTCGGTTGCCTTCTTGTTCTTTTCGTTCTTTTCGTTCTCGCGATCGAGAATTCTTTCCAGCAATTCAAGTGGCTTGATAGGAATGTAATGCTCGCGTCCCCAGTGAACCACCGGGATGGCTATCCGCCCCTTCGCCCAAAGATTCCAAGGCCACGGGTTCCTCATGCTCTGGCAGCCAAACTGCCCAATGCATCGTCTTCGATACTTGGCTTGGAAGACAAATCTACGGCGACCACTTTGCCGTTTTGCCACTGTAGCTCAATGATTTTGTCGGCGTATTGCTCAAACAAATGGCGCTCATGGTGGCTTATCATGAGCACTTGAAAACCCAATGCGCGGCTCGCGTCGTGAATAATCTTGACCAACTTTGGCACTAAGTCTGCCCGGAGCCAACAATCCTGTTCGTCTAAAATCAAGAAACGTCGGTGCGTTTTTTCATCTAGCGTTGTCAGTGAAAAGAGCCGCAAACAAACACTGACAATATTCGCAACCGATCCACCTTGTCCATGGAGCAGGTCCTCGGGTTTTCCATCTCTCTCAATCCAGAATTCAACGCTCGCGCTGTTTCTCGCAAAACCAGCCTGCGCATGAAAAGTGATCGGCTGCTCGAGAATCTCTTGCAATGCGATTGTGATCTTTTCTTGTACCGTCTTGAGAAGACTCGAAAAGAGATCCTGATTCAGCTTTTCAAGGGCAACAGACACACGCTCGGCTGTCTGCAGGTACTTTGCTAGTCGATCTATCTCGCGTTGGTTTTGATCAAATCGGCGTATCGTTTCTTGACGAGCGTACATCAATTGGTCGAGCCGCCTACGCAACGATTGGGCATCCGACGCCGTAGAATCGCTCTTTGCAAGTTCTGGACCCATGCTTTGCATTGACTGTTCCTTGGACGATTCCAACATGCAATGATCCAGTGTCGTTGTTTATGCAAATCGCAAGCGATGGTTTATGACACCATGCGATCAGTGTTTAAAGTGACGTTGCCCTGTAAAGATCATAGGAATTCTGTGCTCATTGCACGCGGCGATGACTTCTTCGTCCTTGCGAGATCCTCCCGGTTGGATAATCGCAATGATGCCAGCCTTGGCTGCACGTTGGATCGAATCGGCAAAGGGGAAAAATGCATCGGATGCAAGGATGCTGCCTTGGGACCGATCGCCCGCTTTTTCGATCGCTATCTCGACACTGTCTACGCGACTCATTTGCCCTGCACCGACGCCGACCAAGGCTGCATCGCGTGCCAATATGATGGCGTTGCTCTTTACATGCCGAACCATTTCCCATCCAAACGCAATATCGTCCCACAATTCTTCGGCTACCGCCACATTGGTCACGGTCTTCCAATTGAGGTTGGTAGGTGGCTGGTTATCCGCTTGCTGAACCAAAACTCCACCGCTGATAAAGCGATAATTCAGCTCCAGCGGCTGCTCACCCAACGGGCCTGTTTCCATCAGCCGTACATTTTCTCGCCACTTGGGTTTGGTTTGCAAAAGCGCCACTGCCTCTGGTGCAAACAAAGGGGCAACGATCGCTTCGATAAAGAGCCCGGGTTCACAAAGAGCCTCAGCGGTTTCCAAATCCACCGTCGTGTTGAAGCCAATGACTCCACCGAATGCGCTGAGAGGATCCCCTGCCAGTGCTTTTCGGCATGCAAAGGATAGTTTGTGAGCTGAGGCTCCACCGCAAGGATTGTTGTGTTTGATTACCACAGCAGATGGCTTCGAAAAGCATCGCACAATGGCTAACGCGCTATCCAAGTCGAGCAAGTTATTATAGGAAAGCTCTTTGCCATTGAGTTGCTTTGCGTCCACCAGCGATGCATCTGATTTGCCCGGCAATCGATACAACGCAGCAATCTGGTGAGGGTTCTCACCGTACCGCAAACTCGATTTGAGTTGCATCGGGGCCGAAAGATTCGCGGGCATGGTCAGGGGGGCTGACGATGGGTTGGTTATCGCATCAGAAACAACCGCCTTGGAAAGGTAGTTTCCAATCGCCGAATCGTATCTCGCTGTTTCCGCGAAACACTCCGATGCAAGCCGCAATCGAAGACGATCGCTTATCCCATTGTGGGCGGCCAACTCCCCAACAATCGATTCGTACTGGCTAGGGCTTGTCGCCACCGTTACGAAAGCATGGTTCTTGGCAGCGGCTCGAATCAAACTGGGACCGCCGATATCGATTTGCTCGATTGCCTCAGGAAGCGTGACATTCGCTTTTTGAATGGTGGCTTCAAATGGGTAAAGGTTGACCACAACCAAATCGAACTCCAATATCTCATGCGATTGGAGCGATTCGATATCTTCGTTGTTATTTCGACGCGCTAAAATGCCTCCAAAAATCTTTGGATGCAATGTTTTTACCCGACCGTCCATTACCTCTGGAAAGCCCGTGTAGGCAGCCACCTCGTGCGCATCGATACCTTGATCGATCAAGTGTTTTCGGGTCCCGCCCGTGCTGTAAATCTCCACCCCATGTAGGGCGAGCTTTTTGGCAAACTCTACGAGACCTTGTTTGTCACTAACACTGATTAATGCGCGTCGAATAGGTGAATAAGAACTCACGGATGCAGTATTTGGACCGGTTAGAGATGAGAATTGTCGGATGAGGCTATCGCCGTTTCATTTTTTCAATATGTTCGCCGAATAACCCCAAAATCGCAAGCCTTGATTACCGACTCTCAAACTGCCTTTAAGCCTTCGATCACCGTTTCGGTCAGGAATTGCAACTCTTCCATGGAGGAGGATAAAGGAGGTATGATCGGGATAACGTTGCCTAGCGGTCGCAGCCATAAACCTTTATCCAGGAATCGCTTGCAGTATTTGCCCGCAAGCTGTTCTTGCCAAGGGTGCGGCTGTTTCGTCTCCTTGTCCGTAACCAAGTCGATTGCCGCCAACATACCGAACTGCCGAACGTCTCCCACATCTGCGTGCTCTCGAACTTCATTCAGCCGGTCTCGCATGTAACCGACTTTAGCAGGCATCTTTTCCAAGGTCTGCTCCTTTTGAAAAAGATCGAGAGTTGCTAAGGCCGCCGCTGCACACAACGGATTGCCACCAAACGTATGGCCGTGCTGAAAACTGCGTCCTTGTTCGTAACTGCCCAGAAAAGCATCCCAAACTTTAGAGGACGTCAAAGTCGCACTCATCGGCAAATAACCACCTGTTAATCCTTTGCCAATACAAAGCAAGTCAGGTTGGAGTCCCTCATGTTCACAGGCAAACATCTTACCGGTTCGCCCCATTCCCACCGCAATCTCATCCGCAATAAACAAACATCCGAATTCACGGCAGAGTTTTTCCAGGCCAGCCATAAAGCCTGGAGGTTGAATCACGACCCCCGCCGCTCCTTGGATGATCGGTTCCGCGACCACGGCCGCAATCTCCGAAGAGTGTGCTTCCATCAACGCTCGATATTGAGCCAAGTAGAAATCG
The DNA here is from genome assembly GCA_903920425.1 of uncultured Pirellula sp. Classification (GTDB taxonomy): domain Bacteria; phylum Planctomycetota; class Planctomycetia; order Pirellulales; family Pirellulaceae; genus JBKCUI01. The sequence continues at coordinate 7,993 of CAIXME010000629.1, forward strand.
GTTGCTTCGGTTGCGTCTACCCCATCCGGTAATCGATAGCTATCCGGACATGGGCCTCGCAAAACGGGAAACAAAAGCGGTGAAAACAAATCGTGAAAACGAGAAACTCCACCCACGCTGACGGTACCAATCGTATCTCCGTGATAAGCACTTCCTAAAGCCAAAAACAAAGTGCGTTTCGGCTCTGGATTGGGGCATTGCCTCCAAAACTGAAACGCTATCTTCATCGCAACTTCCACCGCCGACGCGCCATCGGAAGAGAAGAATACATGCTTCAAATGGGTTGGCGACAACGCTGTCAGGCGACGAGCAAGCTCGATCGTGGTTGGGTGGCTCATGCCAAGATTGGTAACGTGCGAGACTTTTTCCAATTGATCGCGTATCGCTTGATCAATGTAGGGATGTCGATGCCCATGGAGGTTGCACCACATCGAACTTGCCCCATCAAAGAAACGGCGGCCATCGATGTCGGTGAGCCAGCAGCCTTGAGCTGAATCGATGATCAACCCATCATAGCCAGACATTTGCGAGAACGCATGCCAAACAACGCTCGCGTCCAACTCACGCAATTGATCGCGATCGTAATGTATGGTTGTCCGCTTTTGATCATTCGACCCGATGCTGAGATCACTCATCAGGAAACTCAACCTGAATTTCGTCGCCGACGACTTCAACGGAAAAGATATCGACCTTGATCTTGGGATTGTCCAACCAGCATCCGTCGGACAACGAGAATCGCCATGCATGCCAAGGGCAGGCAACTGTGCCTCCCTCGATCCAACCGCCTGCTAATGACGCACCCATGTGCGGACAAAAGTCATCCATCGCATGATACTCTCCGTCCTGATTAAAGATCGCGATCATGCGATCTCCTACGGGGAAAGCTCGAGCTTCGTTGTTGGGGATATCGGTTGTCTTGGCGACTGTAATCCGTTTAGGCATCCTGCAACAGCTCCAGTCTGAGGAAATTCAAGCCTGCTTTTAGAAGCCGATGGTAAAGCACGTCTGGGTGGGCACCTAGCGAAGTTGTCGTGTATTGAGTGGGCTTTCCAGCCCTAGCTAGTGCCATCGTGAAATCGGAGAAAGGCAACGATTTGGAATCCCGTACCGTACTCCAGCTTGGGTAGGTGCACGCGGCCAAACAAAGGTCTAGGCCGTATTCCGCGAGCATCGTTTGCGCAGCTTGGGCCAATTGCCGTTCCGTGTCGGACACCGGTTTGTCTGAATCGAGCGACTCATGCGTGCCACTCCCGCGTTCTTCCTTTGAGATCGATTTCGTAGAATAGGCTTTTTCGAGGCTAACCATACTCGGGTACCACTGAGCAGCTTGGATGCTTGATTCGCGGTCGTCTGCCAAGCGAGCCAAGGATTGCTGGATCCAAGCACCTGCACCTACCTCGATAACCCCCAATCTCAGCCCACGCTGCCTGAGCAACTGATCGGTAGCTTCGTCGATATCCATTTCGCCTTCGCCAAAAACCAGTGGCCCCAATTCGTCGCGAATTGCATTCACCGTTGGGATGATCTTGCTCTGAAACTCAGTCTCCGATTCGCACAACGCAGCAATGCGCAGTGTGATCGTTGCCTTTGAAACCGTGATTCCAACGAGAGGATCGCGATCCCGATGGATCAGATCGGGCAATCTCTTTTCGACGTCGCTTTCGCCGATGCCAAAAACTTTCAAACTGTAGTAGTACCATCGTTGACGACCGACACCGAGTTCATCAACCAACCGTTTCTCTACGGTCTCTCGATACATTTCCATCATTTCGGCAGGAACACCAGGCAACGCAAAAATGCGACTGCCTTTGCCTGCTGCGTTGACCGAGAGATCAATCCCAGGTGCTGTTCCGTGGGGATTGTCGATGATGCGTGAACCCATGGGAAACATGGCTTGCACTTGATTGCGTTCCGGCATCGGTCGCTGTCGTCTGGCAAACAACGAAACGATGTGATCCATCGCTTCTTGCCGCATTTCAAGCGGCGCATCGAACGCTTTAGAAATCGCCTCACGCGTCAAATCATCCGCGGTTGGCCCTAGCCCTCCGCTCGCGATCACGATATCCGCTCTCCTGGTCGCTGTTCGAAACGCGTCGATGTTATCCGTCAAGGTGTCTCCGACCGTGGTGTGGAAGACGGTTTTGACACCCAAATCACCGATTCGTTCGCTTAGCCATCGGCTATTGGTGTCCAGCCGTTGGCCACTGGTTAGCTCATCACCAATCGAAATGATTTCTGCTCTCAAAGACATCTTGAATTCTCAATGGACAAAAACGAGAGATCGGAATGGATTAAAACGGCGGAATGACGAGAACGCATCCGAGTTCAGTACTCGATGCTCGAATCGCTCGCTTGATGATCTTGCGCTTTTCGTACTTCTGTCATGGTTAGCGAAATCACGTTCACGTATCGACGAATCGCTTCGCTATAGTTTTTTGCTTTTTCTGCGGCCTTGGCGATTCGCATCGATTCTTCAATCTGCGTCGACTCGATCTTCCAGTTGTTTTCTCGAACCCAATCGGAAAGCTCTTCGATCACGCTAACGAGTTTATTCGTCAAAGTAGGATCGGGTTTGCTAGTCGCCTTGCGGTATGGCCCTCGCCCGTATTGACCTTGCCCGTTTCCAGAAATCCTCTGGCTCTGATACTTGTACCACCCTGTCGCAAACGCGACACCCGCCGCCAGTGCAGCCAAACATGCGATCGGAAATTGACCAAGCAATAGCAACACCAAACAGCACAGGACGCATATTGCGGTGGTTATTCCAAATGCAACTGGGTACTGAGGCTCAACAGCGGTAGGGTTCTTTTGCATCCCCTCACTACCTCGCATCAGCAGATCGCTTCGTACCTCAGCGACGACGACTGTGATGTTGTCCGGTCCACCGCTCAAGTTGCCCAGATGCACCATCGCTTCGACAGCCGAATCAATGTCGAGTACCTGCAGCAGCACACTCATCTCTTCGTCGGATAGTTGCCCGCTAAGCCCATCGCTACATAACAGAAACCGATCTCCAACCTTGAGTGGAAATGGTCCTTCGAGATCGACTGCAACCGAGGAGTTTGGACCAAGCGATCTGGTGATGACGTTCTTAGGGATCGAGTTATTGCGTAACGCTTCTTCGCTGACATCCCCAGAGGCTTGCATTTCCCAAACGAGGGAATGGTCGAACGTCAATTGCTCGAAAACGGTCCCCCGCAGTCGATACACTCGGCTGTCGCCTACATGCGCGATGACGGCACCCTCGGGCAATATCGCCAACGCACAAGTCGTTGTTCCCATACTGCGAAATTCAGGGTTCGCCTGCCCACGGCGAAAAATCTCGCTATTGGTCTCCACCAACGCTCTTTGTAGCGACTCCGAAGGAACCCCTTTTAGCAGTTTGTGGAAATGGTGCGGAATCAGTTCGACCGAAAGTTTGCTGGCCAACTCTCCAGCCGCATGAGCCCCCATTCCATCTGCGACAATCAGCAAATGTCCATGGCGTTGCCAAGACGATTCGTCCTCTGCCAAGATAACGGCAAAGTTGTCCTGGTTGTTTCTGCGCCGCATCCCAACGTGAGTGGCCGAAGCTACCGCAAACGAGGCTTGCCAGGGTGAGGGTGAAGATGGTTTTGGCTGGGTCAAAATGATCGAAATCTACAAACGACGACATCACAACTAGAGACCGACGTGACATGATACCACGTGCCTCACAAACCTTCGATTCCCGATAGCATCACTTTTTGAAATTCAGGATGAATCTCGGGTGCGATCGCTACAACGGCTTAGATAATGCAGAATGATACCACCCGCCACGCTCACGTTGAGCGAATCCGTGCCCATCTCCATATCTATCCGAATGCAACGCTGCGCTTTGTCTTGAACAGGCTTCGGAATCCCGTGGGCTTCATTGCCCAAAATCAGCAAAGTTGGACCGATTCGTTGGAATTTCTGTAGCTCAATGCTTGAATCGGTCAAGCATGCTGCAACGGTGTCGATTCCTAGATCGTGGCATGCTTGAAGGGTATCGATTGGGTCCCTCGCGTCGTAAAAATGCAATTTGAATGCGTTTCCCATCGAGACCCTCAGGACTCTACGAGCAAAGGGATCGACACATTCTGGGCCCACAAAAATATCGGAAACTCCTAGCGCGGCACAGCTACGCAAGATCGAGCCCATGTTTTCCGGATCCTGGACTCCGATCAGCATGACTCCCATCCAACTGCGAATACCCGAATGCGTTGGCTCATGGGGCAGCAAAGTCGACTCAATCGACACAGACGGTCGAAGATTCTTTTCCAGGTTGACTCGGTCGACCGCAAGGTAACTAGGGCGAATTCCACAGGCCAAGAATCCGCGATGAAAGTCGAAGCCAATCAATTCGGACACTTGCTCGCCGTCGATCACGTAGATCTCAGCACCTGAGGGCAGCCAAGCGATCGCTTCGTCGAGGTATTTTCGGTCTACCAAAAAAGATTCAACGGGCAATCCACTGTCGACCAATCGACGGACCAACGGTTTGCTCTCGGCGATAAACCTGCCGCTGAATCGTGTCAGGTTGGTCGTCCGAAGATTTCGGTATGGTTCTAAACAAGTAGACGATAGGTCTGGTAAAAGATGAATGGGCATATGCTCGATAATCTATTTTTTGATGCGTTGGACTGTAATCCTTTTGGAGCCCGTTGCCCACTCGTTTTCTCCATAGGCATACACTCGAACAACATACCGCCCACGGCTATCCGCCGGTACGAGCAATTGATGACGAAACGTCCCAGGTGTAACTTCTTGTTCCGATGATACGAGCGTCAGGTCGCTAGCTTTGGTGTAATTGCGTTGCATCGCATCCCGTTGGGTGTCGGATCCGTCAAAATCCCGAACTGCCTCGATACCTGCTGGCAGTCTATCTCGCGAAAGGGCAAGTTCCATTTTGAGTCGACACGGGAAGGGTACTTCACAGGTAACCTCGATCGATTCTCCTGCGTCGGCTGTCGCATCGCATTGCATCGGCAACTCTTTGGGCTGCCGAATCCGAAGCAAGGGATCGCCCAAGAGGTTCATTAGTCGAACGTGCTCGCGCCGCTCGTTTGTCAAATCGTGTCCCTCTGGACTGAGAGCCGCAGCCATCTGTCCAATCAACTTCTGTAGCTTCTGTCGAAACTGCGAAAATCTCACACTTGGATTGTCTGCATCCTGTGCGAGACTCTGTGTATTCGCTTGAGGCTCGGATGGCATGCTTTGGTTTGTCTGCCAGATCCTGCGTTTGGACTGAAGGACCATTTCACCTAGCGTTTCAAGACGGTCCTGAAAACAACCTTCGATGAGCTCTGTCGAAAACTGGCTCATTCCGTAAGGCATGGTGACTCGCGAGCCGGCTATCACCGCAATCGGACCGTCGTCCTTGGAGAGCAATTGTTCTGCAAAGCAATCGACTCTCGCGTCAAATGCTCCTGTAAAGCATGCCAGTATGACGGCGATCGGCGCTCCGTCCTGGATTTGAAATTGCGGTACGTGATCCTGAGTGCAAATCGGTACCAACTCATCTCCCACTTGAAAGTCATCAAGTCGATTCACATTGCCATGGCCAATATAGACCCAGAACAATCCTCCGCTGTTGATCCGGCTTATAAAGGAGGAGGTCAGTTTCTGAGGATCGGGGCAATAGGGACTGGTCAAGCTGGCGTAGGTCATTTGCAATTGAAATCGATCCGGTATCCCTTCTGATAACAACCGACGCGTTACGGACTCGATTGCACCGTCTGCAATCATTCCAAATCCGCCGACCCCTGCTACGGCGTGAATTCTATCTCGCCATGGACCTATCGTTTGCGATTGCTCGTATTGCAAGCTCCGGTGCAACATGCGGCGTAAATCGGTTTTGTTTTTGGCGGGTAAGCGACCGACCGCGATATCAGGGCATTCGTCGTTGTCCAGATCGCCGAAAAGTACATCCGTTGCCAAGGTCGGCGTGGTGTACGGTCCGAGCTTTACCGTGGTCGGCAATTCGAACGTAGGAGTGATCGTCTTTGGACGAACCGAGGGGTTTGCGGGATCGATTGGGCCAAACGCATCTCCACACAACAGCACAGCAGTTACGGGCAGTTTTGCATTTTCCGCGACGCGAATGATGGTCTGCCTCAATTCGTACGGCGAGTCCACGGACTGCACTCGCAAGATCTGGTACTCGGTTTCTCGGTACCGAGCCCATTCTTCCAAACTGTCGTCCCAGTCTTTAGGTAGGACGACGATCACAGAACGCTTCGGAGTGAACTCTCCCGGAGTTGCTGCGGAAACGGCACCTTGGAATATGGCCAAACCGAGCAAACAAAAACATAGGATTCCGGCGGCTCTCAAATCCATTTCCTAATCACACAGAATCCTTAAAAAGTTCTACTCCCCGCTACGCTTACACCCGTTCGAGTATACGCGATCACCAACCATCTGGGCGATAGCGATATTGGGGTGCCGGGAGCGAACCTGTCAAAGCCGACGGGTTACGGATGGTTGCGGGGCGACTAAGTGTTTCTTATTCGACCGATTGGTCTTGCTGAGCCTTCGTCAGCTTGACAAGGGCTTGTCGCAATTCACGAACCTTTAGTGGCATGGGCAGCAGCACATGCTTTGGGCTCGTTTTCGCTCCACGGATAATGTGCTGTTGTTTTGGGTCCACCAGCATGACAAGCGGGACTTCTTTGGTGTGTTCTTGTTCGGCAAATTGATTGAACGCCTCGAGTGCAAGATTCCCGAGTTCGGGAGCGCACAACACCACGCAATCTGCGGGCGCTGTTTCCTCGGGTGAGAATTTGCTCAGGGCACGTTCCGGGTCCTGGAAAATCAAAACACGATAGCCGCGCTTCTTGAGTTTCTCTCGCAAAATGTTTTGTAGCTCAGGCTTGCTTTCGACAACCATCACTGTCTTGCCTTGCCCCTCCATCGCTTCCGCTTCGTTAATTTGCTGGATGCTGTGTAGGGATGTTCGTTTCTCTTCGTCTGGTGCGTCGAATTTTTTGATGGCGGTTTGGATATCGAAAAGCATGGCACCGGGTGTTTGGTACCTCTTTTCAGGATCGAATTCGAGAGCCTTGTTGCAAATGGCGTAAATGGATTCGGGCATGTTCGGAACGATCGAGCCCAGGCTCGGTATCTCTTGAAATCGCGATACACTCAATCGCATCAATCGATCCCGTGTTTCAATCAACGCAGGCTGTCCGGAAACGACGTTGTAAAAAATAACTCCAACGAAATAGATGTCGCTGCGCGGGTCACCTTTGCGAACGTTAGTGCCTCGTTCCAACGCCGCATAGTCGATCGCCCGTGCGCTAGGGCAGTCCGCAATGGCTTCCGGTGAAGACACGTCCGCTAGAGCGGCGAGTCCAAAGTCCACCAGTTTGCATCGCCCACTGGAGTGGACGAGAACGTTCGAAAGCTTCAAGTCCCGGTGAGTGATCCCTTTTTGAAACGCAAAGTCCAATCCTGCGCAAATGTCCTGCATCACATGCAACGACTCTAAAGGACCAAAGCTACCGCGGATCCGAAGGATCTCACGCAACGTTTCTCCCTCTACAAATTCCATTACAAGATACGGAGAGCGTGGATCGTTTTCGATCTCGTGGATGGTGACGATGTTGGGGTGTCGCAATTGCAATCCCATGCGACCTTCTCGCAGAAACTGCTCCACCTGGACAACTTGGTCTCGGTGTCGTCGTCGCAGAACTTTGACCGCGACAACCCGCCCTGTCTCGCGATGCACTGCTCGAAACACCCGTGCGAATGTTCCGGCTCCAATCATGTACAAAACTTTATAAGGTCCGTAAAAGAAGCCGAGCCTCTCGCCCGTCAGCATCCGATCCAATTGGAAATTGGTCAGGATCCCCTTGCGCAACAGCAAGTTCTTTACATCGTCCA
>CAIXME010000630.1 GCA_903920425.1 uncultured Pirellula sp.
AGCCTGAGCTTGCACAACGTTACGGTATCAACGCGATACCAACGCTATTGCTGTTCAAGGGTGGCGAGATCGTTGAACGATTTCAAGGTGTTCCACCACGTAGCAAGCTAGAAGCTGCCCTGGATTCCGCTAAAGCGTAATGCTCTGGTTGCCAGTTCTGCTTCAACCACTTTCGTAACGGAAGATGTCTATTTTCCGCAGCAGAGTTTTTGGCTCGATCGCTTCATCTAGGAGCGATCGGCCATCGTTTGGAGAAATTCTTTCTCCAGCAGGGCAGAGAGAGCACTTTCGATTAGGAAAGTGTCTTTGGAGAGACAAACCGATCGCTCATGCCCAAGATCCATTTTTGATTTTTCGCTCTGGATCAGCTTTTTGGTTAGTCGCCGGCCAGTTCACGCGATCGCTTGACCGCCGCCATCACGCCGTCGATGACGGCTGCACGAAACCCTGCTCGCTCCATCGTGCTCAACGCGGCAATCGTGGTTCCCGCTGGACTCGTTACTTGCTCCCGCAGGATCGCTGGGTGAGTCCCGGTGTCTTGCACCATCTTGGCTGCACCCAGCACCGTTTGCGTTGCCAACTCAAGTGCAGCCTGGCGACTTAGGCCCGCCATCACACCGCCGTCGCTCAACGCTTCGATCATCATCAGCACGTATGCCGGTCCGGACCCAGATACGCCGGTGACTCCATGCAGTTGGTCTTCTGTAACTCGAACCACTTTTCCGACCGCGCCGAACAATGACTCGCACCAAGCCGTATCGGCATCGGTAACTGACTTTGCACTTGTTATGCCGCTTGCCCCTTGTAACGACTGACACGGAGTATTGGGCATCACGCGAATGATTCTGTCTGTCCCAAGCCATAGTGAGAGTTTGGAAAGAGGAATCCCCGCTGCGATCGATACCAGCAAATGATCGGGAGTGATCATTTCGCGAAGGTGCCCAGCCACCTCGGGCAACGCCTGAGGCTTCACGGCCAACACGACGCGATGGCACTTGGTAAGCAGTTGTTGAGGAGTAGGAAGAAGCTGGCAGCCGGGGAATCGCTCAACAAGAAGTGATTGTTGCTTTGGATTCGTATCTACGAAGGCAATTTCGGATGCGGTTGCTATGCCGGAAACGATTGCGCCGCGGGCGATCGCGGTCGCCATCTGCCCGCCGCCTATGAAGCCAAATTTAATTTCGCTCATGAAACGAACCAGTGCGACTTCAGTACTTCTGCTGTTGCCTGAGACTTATTCAGCACATAGAAGTGTATTCCAGGTACGCCTTGGTTTAAGAGCTCGGAAACTTGCTCTTGAGCGAATTGAACACCCGCCGAAAATTGCCATTCCGGATCTGCGTTTTGACCCAGCCTATTTATGAACGAATCAGGCAACTTTGCTTTGCACATCGATGCAATGCGTTGAATCTGAGCCAAATTCGTTACGGGTAGGATGCCAGGCACAATGGGAATCGTTATCCCAGCGCTCTCGCATCGGTCGCGAAACCGGAAAAAATCTTCGTTGATATAAAAGAGTTGTGTCACGATGATGTCCGCGCCCGCATCCACCTTTCGCTTCAAGTTCTCCAAATCCACCTCTGCGCTGGGCGCCTCTTGGTGTACCTCTGGATACCCAGCTACCGCAATGCCTAGCTCTGGGAACTCATCGTTGATCAAGGCGACAAGTTCATTAGCATAACGCAATCCACCCGCCGTTTGCGTAAATTCAGTTTGGCCCTTGGGTGGATCTCCTCGCAGCGCGACGATGTAGTCAGTCCCCTGAGCAATCGCCGTCTTTAAGTAATTTCTGAGCTCATCAACTGTTGTTCCTACGCATGTCAAATGCGAAGCGACAGGTATTTGAAATCGCTCTTTCACCGACTTCAAAATCTGAAGCGTTCGATCGCGAGTCGAGCCACCCGCTCCGTATGTGCATGTGAAAAAATCAGGTGAGAATTCCATCAGCTCTCCCACCGTTTGCAGCAGGAGTTCTACCCCTTCATCCGTTTTGGGAGGAAAGAGTTCAAATGAAAGGCCTCGTCTTTGTTTAGAGAAAAAATCACCAAGCCCCATTTGAAACCAACCTTGACTGAAAAGTAACCATTGTCGATTGAACCCGCCCTCGAATGGAAAGCAGGATCCCCACGCCTGCTAACAGAGTAACAAAACCCTACTTCTATTCAAGATTCCTTGTGGAGTTGCTAACCGTATGTTTCAATGCGTTCGTCACAGGAATGGGATCGCCCCAACGAATTCCTCGCCTAGCCGCAATTCAGGATAAATGTCTGTTAAGGACAGGAAAGCACCCGAGAATGGTTCTAACGTTACCTCAGCCCCTCCTTGGTAAGCGAGTTTTGGCTTTCGTGGGAGATATCTATGAAGATCTCGAACTTTGGTATCCCAAGCTTCGGCTAATCGAGGCGGGTGCGGAATTCGTAACAGCAGGCGAAGAGGCTGGTAGAGTTTATGAGGGTAAAAATGGATATCCTTGTAAATCGGATTCTGCAATCGATGAGATAAACTCGACCGATTTTGATGCTGTTCTTCTTCCTGGTGGCTTTATGCCAGATCGGCTTAGGCGTCTGGATCGGGTGAAGCAATTGATTGCCGAGTTTTCCTCGCAAGGAAAGTGTGTTGCTGCCATTTGCCACGGCGGGTGGTTGGCAATCTCGGCCGGAGTTTATCGCGGTGTGCTCGTTACCGGATCGCCTGGCATTAAGGATGATCTCGTCAATGCTGGAGCGATCTGGGCTGATGAGCCCGTTGTGGTGGACAGGCATTTTGTTAGCAGTCGAAAGCCGGATGACTTGCCATGGTTTGCACACGCCATGATCGAAGTAATCAGAAAACAATCGGACTGATCATTCGATAGTGCGATCCTGAGAATTGCCCATGCAAGGCACTGATCAACGGAATTTAAAAACGAAAAACGCCGCTTTTGCGTCTTGTTGGCTACGCAAATTCGGCGTTTTGGGTTTTTGTAGTGCGAGCGACGACGGATTAAGCCGCGATCACACGTTCGAAAAAAGCGGATCTATGCCGCGCGACGATTCGGACTTTGTTCTTGGACCGGTTCGATCTCTTTCGAGGTTACTTCCAGTTCCGTACGTAAAATTTTGATATGCGATGGAGCTTCAACTCCTATGCGCACTTTATCTCCGTTGACACGAACAATTGTCAAAACGATATCGTCGCCCAGATGGACTCGCTCGGACTCTCTCCGAGACAAAATCAACATAACTGAGATTCCATTCCCTAGGTTAATGCTGGTGGGTTTTAGGAGTCGTCCGTCGCAGCAACCCAACGAGCTACGACGAACGCCACGGAAACGGCTACCTACAATGCAGAAAGAACCATGTCTTTCACGCATCGAACGCCCGCTCGTTGTCCAGTAGAGTCATAAAACAGAACCCTTGCAGTCTCGATGTCAAAGACCGCAGTCAATCGGATGCTGCGAGGGCCATGTAAACAGTAAAAAATTCCGCAGGGGCTACCCTGCTTTCGAAGTAGTTTTTCCGTCAGCGGGAAAGCTTTGGGAAGCAATTGGTGCTTGGTGCAAATCTCTTCTTCAACGATTTCCCGAATATTGCAAAATGTAGGCAATTCAGACCACCCATGCCGCTGGAGTATCATTTCCAAAAACCATGTGCGATCCTAAGCATCGTGTTCGAACTCGCAACTTCGTGCGAGTAACAAAACAGTCCGCTTAGGTAAAATATGCTATCGGCACTCCCCCCTTCGGAATTAGCCAGGTCTTCATATGCAGCACGACAATTTCGAATATGGGATGGTAACCAAGGTACCTTTGCGATAGACGATGCATCTGGAACGCTACGCATGGCAATTGAACGAATTCGATAAAGTCACTCCTTTTGGTTAATGCACCTTGCATGCAATAACTTATTCGAAGAGCTTTTCGCCAGCGTTCAGTTCGTCCTTCTTGATCTTCTGGTCATCGCCCATATTCATGACCGCTAGCGGGTCGATCTGGATCCATGCTGGGGCGGCGCTGTTCAGTGTTGCTGCCAGCTGTGCACCATGGACTACCCATAGCAAGAAGCCTGTTCCAACGACCGTGCTGAATACAACCGATTCAATCTGGTCTGTGTTGGTGCGTACTTCTCGTTCTTGCTCTTTGGCGAACGGGCTGGAAACGTTTGTGTTCCGCTCGATGCGGCTGCGGCTGCCCG
>CAIXME010000631.1 GCA_903920425.1 uncultured Pirellula sp.
ATGCCGCCATCTCGTTCAATCACGCTTTTATCGCCCGACGAACTTCGCGGCGAATTGGTTGCGCTGCTATCTGACGCGTTATTGCATTATGCGACCCGCGGCCGCTTGAATCGCGAACGTAGTTCTCAAGAAAAATCTCTCGAATCGGAAACAGCGAGCCTTGAGCTTCGTTCGAAACCGGTGCTCTCTGTGATCCACCCGGTTAACGATCGATAGAACTTTTTCAAAAAGGAGAGCTCATGGCACTTAACGTTGCCAAAGAAGTGGCGGCGCTGGAACGCATGTCCGTAAACGACTTGTGCGAACGCTACCGCGAAACGTTCGGCGAAGAGACGAATGCTCGCAACAAACGCTGGCTGGTCAAACGGATCGCTTGGAAACTCCAAGCCAACGCAGAAGGAGACATCTCGGAACGAGCCAGACGCTTGGCCACCGAGATTGCTCTATCCACCGACATTCGTTCGTCCGTCCCAAAGATACGTCGCCGACCAACGGTGGAAACCCTAACGACGGCCTCGACCATCATAACGCCGCCGGCAGACTGTCGCCTGCCATTGCCAGGCACAACACTGCTCAAGACCTACAAAGGTCGCGACGTTCAAGTCCGCGTGCTACCTAACTCGTTCGAGTTCGAAGGCGAGCAACACAAATCCTTGACTGCCATCGCCCGCATCGTGACAGGTCAACCCAACATCAACGGATACCAATTCTTTAAACTAGGAAAGCCAAAGGCAACGAAATGAGAAAGGAAACACCAGCCCGAGAACTCAAGTGCGCTATCTACACTCGCAAGTCCACAGAGGAAGGGCTCGAGCAAGAATTCAATACCCTCGACGCTCAACGCGAATCAGCCGAATGCTACATCAAGAGCCAAGAAGCCGAGGGATGGATCTGCCTTCCAGACCACTACGACGATGGTGGATACACCGGTGGCAACATGGATCGCCCAGCCCTGAAACGACTGCTCGCGGATATCGAAGCGGGCAAAGTCGATTGCATCGTGGTCTACAAAGTCGACCGCCTCAGCCGATCCTTGATGGACTTCGCGAGAATGCTCGAAGTGTTCGAACGCAAGAGTATCGCCTTCGTGAGCGTCACGCAGCAATTCAATACGACCAACTCGATGGGCCGATTGATGCTCAACGTCCTTTTGTCATTTGCCCAGTTCGAGCGTGAGATTATCTCCGAGCGAACAAGAGACAAAATGGCCGCAGCCCGACGCAAAGGAAAATGGGTCGGTGGCCTGGCTCCGATGGGCTACGACATCGATCCACTAGCGCGACGCCTAAACGTAAACGAAGATGAAGCGGCCCGTGTTCGCACAATCTACGAGCTCTATCTTGAATGCGGATCGATTGTGACCACGCTGAAAGAAATCGAAAGACGCGATTGGCGGAACAAACTTAGCATCACCAAGAAAGGCAAAGAGCGCGGTGGCAGGTACTTCGACAAGAGCTCGTTGTTCAAGCTGCTCACCAACATCACCTATCTTGGCAAGATTCGGTACAAAGAAGAAATCCACCAAGGGGAACATCAAGCGATCGTCCCAGAGGAACTCTGGAACAACGTCAACAAGAAGCTCAAACACAACGGCAAGACCGGTGGTATCGCCGTTCGCAATAAATTCGGTGCGTTGCTCAAGGGGCTGGTACGCTGCGTTGCCTGCAACTGTGCGATGACACCCAACCATACCACCAAGGGCGGCAACAAACGTTATCGATACTACGTTTGCACCAACGCACAAAAGCGTGGCTGGGATTCGTGTCCATCGAAGTCGATTCCTGCCAAGCAGATCGAGGACTTCGTTATCGAACAA
>CAIXME010000632.1 GCA_903920425.1 uncultured Pirellula sp.
CAACTCGCTTTCTTGCTGGTAAAATTGGTCGACAAAGCGAGCGACGATACGCTCCGGATACGTTAGGAATTCCGGTGTCAGTGTGTCGAGCTGGCGGGAGAATACGCCGTAGAATGTTTCGAAGAACTTTTGCACTCCAGCGACACCGTGCCATTGTCCGCCGAATGGATAAAAATTCGGGTCTGCGTGGCTGACCAAAATGAAGTCGTCGGTAAAGAAATCCTGGCACGTATTCGCAACATCTTTCCCGCCCAGGTCATAGCACTTGACGTAATCGCGGGCCCTAGACATCTGTAACTCCACGATGCGGTCCGAGTTTACTTTGATGATTGCGCCTCCAAGCGTGTCGTAGTCGTCGTCGATCCGATAGATCAGCCCGTCTCGAAACTGAAAGCACATGTTGATGCGCAATGGTCCACAAAGCTGTGGTCCCATATACGCAGACTCCATGAAGCGTGCAACGACGAGATCGTCGCCAACGCTGTATACGATGTCTTCCGTTGGGATACGTTGGAAGACAGAAAAATAGATGGCAAAGAACTGATTGAGTCCCTCTGCTCCGTTCCATGTTCCGGCAAAGGGGGCAATACTGGGATCGCCAGGGCAGTGAAACACGAAGTCGTTTGAGAGATGGTCCGCGATGGACGAGACCATGTCCTTTCCGTCTCGATTGAGTGCGTCCATCCAAGCTTTGGCGATGTGTAGATTGTCTATCGTCAGCTGTCGCTGGATGACCTGCATGTCCTCCGTGGACAACGCCTGCGCTAAAACGCGAACCGTTTCAATATCGACCGCGGAGCCACTCTCGGCTTTCCGAATCAATCGCGGTGAGTAACCAGATATCCTCGCAAGGTCCGTTTGCGTCCATCCGCGAGACAATCGAAACTTACGAAGCTGATCACCATTGACACGTACTGAACGGCTGGAGGGAGGCATAGTCAGTGCTTTTCGCGATGAGGTTTATCTGTACTGGTGGCTTTCTCGGCTGGGCGGGTGTTTTAACATAGTGCGGAATGAAGAAAGGTCTAGAGACATTGACATCGCTTGATCGTCGAAAAGCGGTAAAGAAGTGGACTCTTGTTGCGGTGGTTGAACAAGGCAACTGCCTTGGATCTTTGTCTCGTGAAAACCACCACTCTTGTTGCGGTATGCCGCAGCGTCTGCCCCACGACAGACTTTTCATTCGCATGGTAGCCTTTCGCTCCGCGAAAGTGGTTTGATGCGAACGCAACTTTCGCGGAGCGAAAGGCGACCATGGACCATTCATTCAACTACGGTGCAGCCTGTTGTTCGGAGATTCACGTCTAGTCGATGAGAGTCGCCATCGGTGGCTGTTGAACTGGTGCCACAGTCGTTTTGCGCTTGCGAAACAAGACAAACAGGCCGAACGCAGAGAGCCCAAAAAGTGCAATCGCGTAAAGCGGTCGGACAGCGAACCACGCAAGTCCAATCGTCAATAGAGCGACACAGCTGCCGAGTAAGAACGCGATCGCTCCGGTTGCGATTCCAACAAGTTGGCCCAAGAATGGAATCACATTGGCTAACGCCTTGATTGGGCCAACGATCAATCCAAATCCGACGCAAGCAAGCACCCAGCCAATGAGTCGTAGAATCATGGCAAACATGGTGTTTTCTTGTTTCAATCCTTCGAACATCTTCGTGGCTGAAACCGCTCCTACCACGAGGCTCTCGACGGTTTCTCCGTTGCTGGTCGCATAGGGCTCCAGTCCACGTTGCTTCAGTGAGGACAAGATGCTCACCGTTGTCGGGTCTACAAAACGGAATCGGATGCGCAGATCACCAACCGACGGTTGAGTGCTTTGCGCTGGATCAGCGCTGTAGACAAGCTGATCGCCCTCCACCGCAAAGCGTTTGCGTGTCGCATCATCCATCTTGTTCAATAACGCCTGGATATCGATGGGGATCGTTTTCCATTCGCTGATTTGCCGAACTAAGTCGGAACGCAACTGCAGTGCACCCAGAGTGCCCTTCTTTGCGACGAAAGTCTGCGTTGCGTACAGTGGCGTCGGGTTGGCATGTCCAGTACGTTCTTCGAAGTGGTCGCTATCGATCCGTCCAGAATGCCATTTGCGTTCGTAGCGATACGTGGTAACCGTTTCCTTTCCGCCTCCCAGTTTGTCTCGGGTTTTGGATTCTTTGGTTTCCACCCATTGGTACATTTCCACTTCGCGTCGCAGTTGCAACGCGACCCGACTCAAAGAAAAATCTGGGTCGGATAGCGTCTCATCTGTTGTTGCCGTTCCGGAAACATGGACCAGTTTCCCTTCCAATTTGGGGTCGATTTCCATGGGATCGGCAACGGGCTCGACTACTTTTTCTGCTTCCGCCAAACCTCGGGTTCTGTGAATCGTTCGGTATTCATTCCACGAAAGGAGACAGATGGATCCCGGGATCATCAGGAACCCGACCAGCACACCGAAAAAGGAACTAGCAAGTCTCGAAAAAAAGCCTTGATGCTCGGTGCGTGTGAATTGGTCGACCATGTCTTGAAATTGGTGGAAGTGGCTGTGAAACAGAAAAATGGAACTGAGTCTTAGTCGTGCAGACTAGGACTTTTCTTCGGGCTCATGGCTCATGTTGAGCGTGTTTGCAGGAACCATCTTTTCCTTTTCGCGGTCCCATCCCATCATTTGGTTAGATCTCCAGCTTTCGTTCGCCATGTTCACAGCGACGACACCGGCCATCCCCAGTTCCACCGGGCAATTGAGGGCTTCCCCGTTGCGCAAATGATTATGCAGATTGGTATGGTGCAGATTTTGGTCTTCGCCACCGGTCTTCTTATGTTCGGCGAGTACCTTGCCATCTTTGTCTTTGGCCACCCAGCCTTCGTTGGTAAAGTAGAGCGTTCCGCGATAGCCGCGAATGAGGTGATCGATTCCAACGCGATTGCTCATCGTGCCAAGGACATAGACTGTCATGCCTCGAGGGTATTCGCAAATCATTTCGATGTTGTCGGGCAAATCACGTCCATCTGGCCATTGCCAAATACCGCCCATACCGACAACGCGGCGTGGGTAAAGCAAGTCGCACGCTCGCATGATGCGTGTGATACGGTGGATAAACAAGTCGGTACAAATACCACCTGAGTACGCAGAATAGCATCGCCACTCGAAATAGTGATTTGGGTTCCAATCGATTTTCTTAGCTGAGCCAAGCCATGCGTTCCAGTCGAGATCGGCTGGTTTGGTAGTATGGTCGGCGACTTCTTTGGGTGATCGCCATGGTCCGCTCTTGGCGTCGTATCGGCGTACGTATTCGATTTGTGCTTGGATAACTTTACCGATGACCCCTTTGCGAATGGCGTCTCGGGCGGAGATATAGCTATCGTCCGACATCGCTTGAACACCGATCTGCAGTGGGCGACCGGTTTCCTTTTGTTTCTTCATCACCGCTTGGGCTTCGGGGATCGTATGGGTCATTGGTTTTTCGCAATAGACCGCTTTGCCTGCGTCCATGGCATCGATGGTCATGGTGACGTGCCAATGCTCAGGGGTCGCAACGACGATGTAGTCCGCATCTTTGTTGTCGAGCAGTCGTCGGTAGTCTGTGTGCGATTCTGCTGCACCGATTTTTTGCTGACCTTGGTCTGCTCTCGTCTTCCAGCAATCGGCGACAGCTATGGGTAGTAGGTTATTTTTCTCTTTGAGGTTATTGATGACGTCGAAGTGTGCATTGCCGATAACCCCTCCACCGATGACCGATACACCGATTCGGTCGTTGGCACCCAAAATACGTCCATAGCTTTTGGCGGACATTTGGGTCGCGCCGACAGCAACCGTTGCGGCGGCGGTCGAAAGAAAGTCGCGTCGAGAAAATTCAGGCTTCATGTTGGTTCGTTCCTGTGGTGGGTTGTTAGGGGAGAAAACGCGGGGGCGCTTTGGAGGTTTCTAAAAGGATCAAGGCCAGGCAGCGATCGATCGACGCAACCTGGCCCTGATTTAAGTTCATTAAACGATGCATTGTCGCACGGCGTCGGTCAATCCTGCGATGGGGTCGCCAGCAGGAATGAACTCATGTGCGTAGTATCCGTCAAATCCAGTTGCCGCAATGGCGCGTGCGATAGGCGGGTAATAGAGTTCTTGCTGGTCGTTCAGTTCGTGTCGACCGGGGTTTCCGCCGGTATGGTAGTGACCAAAATACTGATGGTTCTTTTGGATCGTCCGAATGATGTCCCCTTCCATGATTTGCATGTGGTAAATGTCGTAAAGCAATTTGAAATTGTCTGAACCGACTTCCTTTACCAACTCGATACCCCACGCGGAATTGTCGCACATATAATCCGCGTGATCGACGCGGCTGTTGAGCAATTCCATGTTGAGGATCACTTTTTTCTTTTCAGCAACGCCGACGATCTTTTTGAGCGCGGCAGCGCAGTTCTTCAAGCCTACCTTGCGATCGATGCCTCGGGCGTTCCCTGAAAAGCAAATGACGTTTCGATAGCCTGCTTGGGATGTCGCTTCGATCATTTCGTTGATTTTCGTCAACGATTCATCGTGGAATTTTTCGTCGCACAGCCCATCGGTCAGTTTGTGCGATGAGACCATCGTGCAAACCAGTCCATGCTTTTTCAGCGTAGGGAAATCGCTGGGACTGAGCAGGTCGATCCCAACCAATCCTAGCTTGACCGCTTCCACGCACATTTCTTCGAGCGATAGTTTCCCATAGCACCATTTGCAGACGGATTGATTCAGTTTGCCTTTCTTGGCATCGACTGGGGCGTCTGCTATCGCGGATGGATTTGCATTGGCTGCTGCAATGGTTGCAGCACCCGCAGCGACGGTCCCTGCGGCGGTCAATCCAAAGTTGCGTCGCGAAATGGTTTGTTCTGTTGGAGAGTTTGAGTGTGTCATTATTTCGCTGATGTTAGAGGAACGCGGACTAGCTTCTCATCGTTGCGTACGTAAATCGCGCCATTCGCGAACGCGGGTGCGCACCATACTACTTCGCGACCGAAGGCATTGTTGGTGGCATTGATGATCTTTTCACGAGAGATTTCTTCGTAGCCTTTGGGAGTCATTTTGGCGATGATGATTTCACCGAGCTCATTGAACAAGTAAAAAAGCTCTCCGCTTCGAACAATAAAGGCGGTACCGCTACCCAATGGGCGTCGCCCAATCGGCTTGCTAGTTTCCCAAAGACGTTCTCCGGTTTCCACTTGAAAGGCGATCATCTCACCGCTTTGATCCATGCCGTAGATGATGTCACCGATGGCCATCGGCTGGACATTGACGGGGGATATCGCTTTTTTCGCTTCGTTTCTCCAAACTTGTTTCGCCGTTGGAGCTTTGTCGTTTAACTCAATCAGCAGATTTTTATCGGAGTACCCTCCGACAAAGAGATACTTGCCTACTTGCACAGGAGCCATGATGATTGAACCATTCGTGGCGTCGTAAGGCAATGTCCAGAATAGTTTACCGGTGGCAGGATCGACGGAGTTGATGGCGTCCGGATTCGGCAGAATCAGTTGACGTGTTCCACCAGCATTGATAATGGTTGGCGTCGAGTAGCCTTGTTCCGAGGCGGTACCAAACTTCCAAACTTCTTTGCCGGTCTTTTTGTTTAGGCAGACGCATTGCGAGCCTTCTCCACCCGCCAAAGTGATCAAATGATCGCCGTCGATTAATGGGTGTGCTGAATAGCCCCATAACGCCGAGTTCGTTTTGTAGGAGTCTTTAAGTTTTTTGGACCAAACGACGTTTCCTGTGGCTGCTTCAAAACAATAGAGGTCACCTTCGGCGCCGAGGGTGTACAGTTTGTCACCATCGACAACGGGAGTGCATCGTGGGCCGGCAGGATAGGAGATCGCGTACGTTACGGAATACTCTTTGGACCATATAACTTTTCCGTCGCTGTCATCTAAGCAGAGAACGCGCTCGGTGCCTTGCAATGGTCGCCTGCCGAAGTTATCGACCTTTGCATTGCCGTTGGTAACAAAGTCGGTTACGTACACACGATTGCCAACAACAGCTGGCCCTGAATATCCACCGGCCACTGGTGCTGTCCAAGTTGCTTTCAAGCTGCCTGGTGCGAAACTCTTGGGTGGATTAGCAACGTTCCAGACGTTGTCGCGCGTGGGGCCCATCCAATGCGGCCAGTCTTCTCCGTGAACGGGATTCGCGATCAAGGAAGCCAGGACAATGGGCGATGTCGCCAATGCGATACACCAAGGAAGTAGTCGTTTCATTCAAATATCCTAAAGGGGGTGGGAGTGTGTTCGTGTGTGCGGTATGGATTTTGTGAGCCCAGCAGCTTCGGAGGTTTTGCTTTGATCGCAACCCGACGCGTTAGCGAGGGATCATGTGCCCCTCCCTTTGCGCGTCTGCTGGTGACTCAAGCTCGCTCATCGGGTTCCGGAGGAAGCCCTCGGGCGACTTTGCATTATGGAATGCAACCGCCTATTCCGCTGCGGCATTCGAGTAACACTATAACCGATCGCGACCGACTCGGCATGGCTACTACGGGACTAGCAGTTGGCGAGCTTGGGTTCGCAAATGGTTGATGATTGCATGGATTCTAGCGGCTTCATCAAATTTTTTCTGCTTCACGAAGTTCTCTACGTCTTGCTCCAGCATTCTAGCAGCCGCCAAAATTGATTCGGCGGCATGCCAGGTAGAGTTGCTGATCGTCGGGAAGGCATCGGCTGAATTGGTTCCACTGCTAAGCTGGCTACCTTGAGGCGCCGGTCCGGACGGACTGTTTGCTGTCGGCCCCAACGTCAAGTGAGCCATCGCCTGCTTTTCGAGAATCAACCTTTGGATTTCTTGAAACAGCGGGTCCGATTTCGCATCCAGCGGCGGTTCTTGACGCGATGCACTTGTAGGCGCGCTCGCATCGAATGGGGTGAAGGTGCTAGATCCGTCCGAGTTAGGTTGCAGGACAGGCTGGTTGGTTTGGCCGCCATCAGGTGGTTGCTGTATCAACAGCCAACCGAGCAGTCCCAACGCACAGACCCCGACCAAACTGACCGCTCCCACGGACTTTTTGTGGTGGGGCTTTCTATCAATCCATTGAGGATGGTTACTATTCATGTTTCATCTACTCCAATCGTTTTTCACTCCGACGCGACAAACCATCGTAGCGGGCTCGATGCGACCTGCCATCAGCTGCCCGAATTTCAATTTACTGGCTATTGCTGAGCACTCTAGGTGGACGGGACCGGTGTGTGCTCGCTACTATCACTACTTGTGAGCGATAGCCTTTGTTGGCTTTGCCTGCGTTGGCGTCTTATGTGTTCGCTTCTTTTGTGTTGGATCCAATATGAGCTCTCGAACGGGACTCCATTTCCGCCTCATCATGCCCCGACCAAAAAAGATTGTAACAAACCTTTGGGTGTCGCGATTATTGCTAGTCCTTTTGTTTGCGACGAGTTGGCCCCTGGTTGTAATGGGGCAATCTGTTGAATCAACTCGCAAGGAAAATGCATTTCGCGTCGTCGGTTACTTGCCCGACTATCGTGTATCGCAATTCGACCCAGCAGCTGCAGCCAACTTGACAGAATTGATTTTGTTCTCGGCGGAGTTGACATCCAAGGGGACGTTGGACATGAGTCGACTTCAGAACGTACCATGGCAGCGGCTATCTGCAATAAGAGCCCAGCATCGATTGCGATTGACGTTATGCATCGGTGGTTGGGAGCGATCGGACGGGTTTGCAGCGATCTCAAAGGATGCCGATTTGCTCCGCGTGTTTGTCGCGGACTGTCTCGCTGTTTGCCAATCCCGCAATCTGGATGGAATCGATATCGATTGGGAGCATCCC
>CAIXME010000633.1 GCA_903920425.1 uncultured Pirellula sp.
ATACCGCCCGCTGCAGCCATCGAGTCCCAATTCATCCATGCGATCGGTTCTGAGCGATCTGTAAGTGTCTTATGCGGTGTTGCGAAATTATCGAGTGTTACCAAATCGCGAACCGAAAGGATGGAGCGGTCCATTTCCAGCGGGGTCAGGATTCGCTGTTTCACGAAGTCTTGCCAGCTTTGCCCGCTCGCTGCTGCGATGACTTCTCCTGCCGCCAAAAACATCAAGTTGGAGTAGCCGAATTCCGAGCGAAAGGGAACGGATGGTTCCAGTTGAGCGGCCCGGATCAGGATTTCTTTGGGGCTGTAACTGGTTCCCCACCACAACAGGTCGCCGCTGAACGTGCCGAGTCCGCTGCGGTGGCAAAGCAAATCACGGACACGTATGTCTCTGGTTGCAAACTCGTCTTTTAATTGAAACCAAGGAAGGTAGGTAGAGACGCGGTCATCCCATTTGATTTTGCCTTCATCGACCAGGATGGCGATGGCTGCTGATGTGAACGCTTTCGAATTCGAGGCAATGGCGAAAAGAGTGTGTTGATCGACGGGCTCGTTGCTGCCGATTCGGCGAACTCCATACCCTTTACTCAGAAGAACTTTATTGTCTTTCACGATGGCGATCGACAAGCCTGGAACCTGCCATTGTTGGCGGGCATGCTCTGCGTAGGTGTCGAATTGCGAAATGAGTTGGTCGGTGTCAACGCTCGTTGGGGGTGATGGCGTTTTGCTGAGCGTTTGCGTTTCCTGAGCGCTGATAGAATGGGCCGAAATCGAGATGATTAAGCCTGCAAATCCCACCAAACCCATTGGACTCATGTTCATAAATCTACCTGATGTGAAATCTCATTAATAAGGATTAGTCATGGTAATTGTTGGTGTGTGAGAGTTCCGCTATCATAGTCGACGGTATGACACGCGTTAACCAAATTTCATGCACAGCCGTGAAGACTGCTGAAAAGCATGTGCTTGAGTCATGCTAGTTCCTCTTTGGGGAATCGCTTAAAAATCTAAAACGGCAATTGCATGCTACTTGATAGTCATTCGAAAAAGGCATTCAACGTCATCGATGGATCGCACAGCGTTCCGTTGAGTCGTTGGGTCTTGGATTGGTTGACTCCATTGTTGCTGACAGCCTTATTGTATCTTTTTGCCTTCCTCGCCGAGCGAATACTATCAGCTCCGTTTCCTACTAGAGGAACGATTTGGTGGTCTAGTGGCATTGCTCTGGCGATGGCCTACTTCTTTGGCAGGCCTGCATTGCTGGGCGTATTCGTGGGTGAGTGGCTTGTAACTTCTGCATTCCTGGGACGTCCGGTTTGGTTGGGTGCGATAACCGGAATTGGTAATACGGTAGAAGCGGGGCTGGGTAGTTGGGTGCTGTATCGTTGTGGTTTCTCGCAGCGGATGGGCTCACTCAGAGATGTGAGAAACCTGTTCGCGGCGTCGGCGATAGCGCCAACGATTATGCTGGTATTCCAAGCAGGAGCGACATGGCTCAACGGAGGCTTTCGAGGCCGTTCGATGGTGCAAGACATGGCTGGGTGGTACGCGAATGATGCCATGGCAATCGTGTATGTGTTGCCCTTTGCATGCGCAGTCCGTCATGCCGGCGAAATGACCAAGAAGTGGGTTGGTCGTTACATGGAGCTGCTGTTTCAGCTGCTGTCTATTGTATTGGTGACCCTCTTGGCTTTCGGCACCCCTAACGGTTTTCTCTTTAGTGGGCTGTCCGCGTTAGCCTTTGCTATTGTTGTCTGGACTAGTTTGAGATTTGATCCATGGACGACTTCTATTGCCCTCATGATATATGCGTTGGTGATTACCTGTTGCATGGTTCGCAACCTGGATCCTTTTCCGCATGATGCAGAGAATGCCTTTCCCCACTTGCATTTGTTGCTTTTGGTTGCAGCGGTAATGGCGCATCTATTGTCTGCCGTGGTCGCCGAGCGGGAGAAAGCTTATCAACGGATTCAGCAGTCTGCACATTGGGAGCTTGTTGGGCTGCTATCAAGTGGAATCGCGCACCAGATGAATAACCAGTTGACCGTCGTTCTAGGGACCACGGAAATGGCGAGAAACATTATGACACCGGCTTCTCCTGCCTATCCTGTTTTGGATCCGCTCGCCCAGGCTGTAGACAAAATGTCTCAACTGGTTGATAGTCTTCTTGCGTACTCTGGGCGAGGTAAATTGCTATCCTCCGAGGTCTCGATTGACGTTGCGGAGATTGTACGGGAGGCTGTCTACGAAAACGGCGGCGCTGTCCAATTCGGCGACCTGTGGAAAAAGGAGCCAGTAAGGATCAAGGTTGATCCGACGCTGTTACGTCTGGCGGTCCGAAACCTCGTGCAAAATGCAATAGAGTCGTCCAAGGAAAAAGTTAGTCAGGTTGTCGTTCAAGTCTACGAGGTTGAGTTGGCATTCGACGAGCTGGGCGACGTTTGGCCATTGGGTTGCCTGCCAGGCAAATATATCGCCGTTCATGTCGCCGATAATGGCGATGGCATGTCACCGGACGTCAAGGCGCAAATGTTTGAACCTTTCTTTACGACCAAATTCCTGGGCAGGGGGCTTGGCTTGGCGTCCGTCGTTGGACTTGTTCGGCAATATGGTGCGGGGGTTCGCGTCCAGACAGAACAGGGCGCAGGTACCAAAGTGGAACTCTTGTTGCCTAAAAACTCGTTGAAATAGGGCCTCTAATTCCCGAAAAGGCCTGGAAAAGCAATCTGTGCTTTCGAGAGTATTGGACGACCGTCGGCAGCTTCTAGGGAGATGGTTCTTGGATGTTGCCGCCATATTTTGATCCTACCTGCATGCTCTCTTAACGTTATATTCATCTTCGCTTCATAAATCTCGGATACTCTTTCACAAGGGAAACAAATACGAATGTCACTTCATCTCAGCCAAGACCTCAACGATGCACACAACTCGCTTCTCAAATTGTCGGGAAATGTTGAGGAAATGATTGGGTCCGCTGTCCGCTCTTTGGTCGAGCGACGTGGAGCGTTGGCAGCTCAGGTGATTGACAGCGACACTCGCATTGACCGCAGCGAGGTGCGGATCGAAGAGGACTGCCTCAAGATGCTTGCATTGCACCAACCGGTGGCAGCCGATTTGCGTCGGATTACCACCATGATGAAGATCAACAATGACCTGGAGCGCATTGCGGATCTGGCATGCAACATTGCACAACGCGCGGACAGTTTGTGCTCGCATACCGAATTTCCGATCCCTCCGGGTATCAACGAAATGGCATTGATGACAACCTCCATGGTTCGACGTGCTCTCGATTCCTTTGTGCAGCGCAATACCGAGCAAGCCCACAAAGTGATTCAGGAAGACGATTGGGTCGATGCCAAGAACGTTGAGGTGATCATGACCTTGCACTCATTGATGTCGCGTGACAACACGCAAATCGAGGCGGCGCTGCATTGCTTTTCCGCATCTCGACATTTGGAACAAATCGCGGACCATGCCGTTAGCATGGCTGAGGACATAATTTATATGGTAGATGGTGTCATCGTTCGGCATCATCAAATTTTGCAACGATCGTCGAACTCATAAAGCCCATTCGACGTTCAACACTTTGGAATGCCTAGTTCGTAATGCCTAAAAACAGAATCCTTGTTGTAGAAGACGATCGAGCACTGTCCGAAATCCTGGTATACAACCTGGAAAAGTCGGGTTTCGAAGTTTCAAAAGCTAACGATGGGCGCGATGGACTGAACCAGGCTCAATTGAAGCTTCCTGATGTCATTCTGCTCGATGTCATGTTGCCGGTAATTGATGGAGTTGAAGTTTGCCGCCGGCTGCGTGCTCAGCCTGAGACCGCGAATGCGACGATCATCATGCTCACCGCCAAGTCCGAGGAATCGGATCAGCTCATCGGTTTCTCGGTCGGGGCAGATGACTACGTCACCAAACCGTTTAGTGTCCGGGTCTTGTTGGAGCGAATTAAGGCCTTGATGCGTCGGAAATCCAAGCCTATCGAAGACGACTCTGATACGGTCGCACGATTCGGTATTTCTCTCGATCGACGCCGTTATCGGGTTACCGTAGATGAAGTTGTTGTGGATTTGACCAAGAGCGAGTTTCGCCTACTCGATACCCTCATTCGGCAACCCGGTAGAGCTTTTGATCGGTCGGAGTTGATCGACTCGGCGTTGGGTGAGGACACGCTCGTGTTGGAACGAACCATCGACGTCCACATCCGGGCGTTGAGAAAGAAAATTGGGGAAAAAGCGGACGCCATTGAGACCGTTCGCGGCGTTGGCTATCGTTTTCGTGAGGATTAGCCAGATCTCGGTGGGACGAGCCACGGTACGGTCGCGATTCCTACTTGCCCAATCCGCGCGATTGGTTCAGACTACGTGGTTAAAGAGCGTTTGCGAGGATTGCCGGAACCAGGATTTGAGCCAGGTTTCGTCTCCAGTTCTCCCGACCGCTGCGATCTGTCCCGTATTCTCGCTAGAGCAAATTCACCCATGAGTACTGCCACGTTCCCGCAACCACTCCAGCTAACGCCCGCAAAGACAATCGACGGAAAGAAACCGACCCGCGAGCAGGTGCCTAAAGGTGATTCGCTTTGCGAGTACTGCACCGCAAAATGTTGCCGGTATTTTGCACTGCCCATCGATGTCCCAAAGTCAGAACAAGATCTCGACTTTATTCGGTGGTATTTGCTCCATGATCGCGCAACGGTTTTCATCGAAGACGGGACATGGTATCTCTTGGTGCATACGGACTGCAAGCATTTGCAATCAGACCATCGCTGCGGCATCTACTTTACCCGTCCCCAAATTTGTCGAGACTACGCGACCGACAACTGCGAATTTGACGAAGACGCGGTTTACGAAATGTACTTCGAAACAGCGGAGCAAGTAGCAGAGTACATGGAAGCAAGATTTCATTCGTCGGATCTTTCGGCGATTCGAAGCCCAGAGCCCGAACTTCTTCCTATTCTCCAGTAGTCATAGTTGCATAGCCTTTGGATTTCTTTCCAAAGGGAGTGTGTCATCTTTTTCGCGGCGATCCTCGCCGCTGTATTCGTTTCGGTTGATCCAAAAACAAAGACGGTTTTTCGAATGGCTCTGATTGAACCAAGGACGCTCAAGGGATTTCGGGATTTTCTCCCCGCAGCCATGATCCCTCGTGAAAGGCTGATGGAAGTAGCTCGCCAAGTCTATCGCCGATACGGTTTTGTTCCCATTGATACGCCGACGCTCGAATTGCTCGAAGTGTTGACCGGCAAAGGGTCAGAAGAGACCGACCGGCAAATGTATCATTTCGTAGACAATGGCGGACGCGCTGTCGGGATGCGATTCGATTTGACCGTTCCTTTGGCACGTTTTGCCGCCCAGCACATTCAAGAGTTGGGGACGCCATTCAAGCGTTACCACATCGCTCCGGTGTGGCGTGGTGAGACTCCGCAGGCGGGGCGATTTCGAGAGTTCGTGCAATGCGATTTTGATACGATCGGAACGACGGGAGTTGTCTCGGACATCGAAACAGCGCTTGTTATTCACGAACTGATGCATGAAGTTGGGGTTCATAGGTTTCAGATTCGGATCAACAATCGACAGGTACTGACCGGCATGCTTGAGCAGTTGGATTTGCAAGGTTCGAGCACCGCGGTGCTTCGAGCGTTGGACAAGTTCGACAAGGTGGGCGCAGAACAAGTTGCCAAAGAACTGGCGACGGCAGGGTTGAATACAGAGCAAGTCAATCAAGTGCTCGCCTTGTCCGCGATCCGGGGTGGAACCGACGAAGTGCTCTCGCAGTTAGACAAACTGCTGGTCGGATCCGAGCAAGGACAGCAGGGAATCGATCGGTTGCGTGCTATATGCGGTGCCATGAAAGCCGCTGGAGTCAAAGACGATTTCTATCGTATCGACGTTTCTATCGCCCGAGGGTTGGATTACTACACTGGCGTTGTTTTTGAAACGACTCTAGGCGATCTACCAAGCATCGGCAGTGTTTGTAGCGGTGGAAGATACGATAACTTGGCGGGATTGTATACCAAGCAACACCTGCCCGGCATCGGTGCATCACTTGGTTTAGATCGCCTTTTAGCAGCCTTGGAACAGTTGGGTTTGATTCCCAAAACGGCTTCTGCTGCAGATGTTTTCATCCCGCTATTTGATGCAGATCGAATCAACGATTACTTCGCCCTCGCATCCATCGTACGCGGTGCTGGGCTGTCTGCTGAAGTGTATCCAGAAGCTAAAAAACTCGGGCAGCAACTCAAGTACGCTGACCAACGCGGATTCAAAGTTGCGTTGATCGCGGGTTCCCAAGAACTCGACGCAGGCGAGGTGCAGATCAAAAACCTTGTCAGCAAAGTGAGTTCGCAAGTGGAATGGAAGACGCAACCCGAGGAGTTTTTGAACTCGCTTCGCAGCATGATGTCGCTCGAAGATCGGATTTCCTGATTTATGACTAGCGATAATGCTCGTTCAGAGGAGATCGTAGTCGAGACGCCGAGCCGTCGTTTTGTAACCCAAGTTATTGGATCAGGACCAGGCTTGTTGTTGTTGTTGCATGGGTATCCCTTGGATAGCCGTATGTGGAACAAGGTCATTCCGCTCTTGGCCTCGTGTTTTCAGTGTATCGCCCCCGATTTGCGAGGTTTCGGACGGAACCAGGAAGAGTCGCGTTCGTTCACGATTGCCGATTTAGCGGACGATTGCTCCAACATCCTCGATGCATTGCAGATTCAGCAACCGGTGACCGTGTGCGGGTTATCGATGGGGGGCTATGTTGCTATGGAGTTTGTAGAACGCCATCGCGAGCAAGTGGGAGCGGTCGTGCTGACGAACACACGTCCTCATGCTGACGATGAACTCGGTGCGCAAACGAGGCGGAATGTCGCCGCGGGGGTTATTAAGAATGGTGTGCAAGCCACACTGGAACCCATGCTCTCAAAGCTACTTTGCGAACGGACGTTCACGGAACAGAAGGAATTGCTTCCTACGGTTCAGGACATGATGTTCCAGTCCAAAGCATCGACTGTGGCCTGGGCTCAGCTGGCTATGACGCATCGTCGTGACTTTAGAACGTTGATGCCAGCCTGGAATCTGCCGACCCTTTGTTTGGGAGGAGACCACGACGCGATTACACCACCGGCCATGATCGAAGAGATGGCGGCCGCTATTCCGGATTCCCAATTGCGGATCCTGCAAGATGCAGGCCATTTAGCGCCTCTCGAGCAGCCGATCGCTTTCGCCGAACAGCTGCGGAATTTTGCCTCAACGCAGTAGGTTGATTGCGTTGGTGATCCTATTCTTTGATCCCATAAAAAAACCGCGAAAGGATCGCGGTTCGGGTATGCTCGAATGTGGTCGCAGCGGAAATCGTTAGCGAGAACCAGCGTAACGTTCTTGTGCGAAAGGGTTGATGATCTCGACTGTTCGCCCCACGTGCGATGTTCCAGCGGCTGGCATTTCAGCAACAGGAGCGTTTTCAGAAGGGACTCCGTTGGCTTCGACTCGCATATGGGATTCGACGTGCGGATTGATTACCGTTCGGGTGCGAAACGGGACTTCCTTAGGGACAGGATAGTAGTCCGGTGCCGAACGCAGTTGCGGGAATGCTGCGTAGGGGCTGTCTCCATAGGGACGTTCGTAACGCTTGCCGTAGTAGACGGGAGGGAATACCGAGAAATAGGGCGGTGCAGGAAGCCGGTTCCGGAAGCTATTTTGATAGCCCATCGTGTAGCCGAACTGAAAAGCATACGGATCTTGAGCTTGGACGGCGGAGTTGCCAAAAGCCAATGCAAAAGCTGCGAAAGCAGCAAAACAACATCGCGAAATCATAGGTGTACCTCTTTGTTTAAAAACGCCCTTGTAACTCCACGCTAGTTGGATTCGAGGAACGTTCAAGACTTTTCTCGCGACTTTGGGAGGACGAATGCGATGGTCGGAGCGGTTGCAACGATTGCTGACCTTGCTTTTTCAAAGCAGGCCAAAAGTGTTGTGTTGCATGCACTGAAGCTGGACGGCCAAAAAATCGATCGCTCGAGAGAACTTTAGAAAATCTCGAGCGGCTAGTTCAATTCGCAATGCTGCGATAACTGATTGGTGGTATCCGCGTTTCGGCAACTTGGTGTCCCTCTTTTCCGCATTCCAGCGTTTCATCGCGTATCTTTCCTCAGTCCGTAGTCTTGCTGCGCCGTTGTCCCTCGTTCAGGCTGCAAAATCCAATAATGAGTGCTTTGATATCCAACCCAGTCGTTCGCAGCCTCCTCCGTGGAGTGTTGGTCTGGGCTCCCCTATGGATTTTCACAACGGCACTGTTTGGTGGGCTCGGGGTCGCGTACGTTGTTTTCGTAAAGCAAGACACCTTTCTCGCTTCGCAAGCACTGCTCGTACGCGACGAAGCGACCGGAGCTGTGATGCGTCTCGGACGCTTTCAAAGCCAAGCAGAAATGAAAGCGGCACAGGAGACGATCCTGGAAATGGCTAAAAGCCAGCAGGTCGTTCGCGATGCCCTATTGGCTGTGGGGCGCCCTGAGGGGTTGGCCGCTTGGCTGAATTGGGGTGAATTTCCATCCAAGGAATTGATCGAGGAGGTTGCGAAATCCAGTATCCTCGTCCACGCCCCTAAAGGAGTTGAATTCGGGGTTACCGAGGTGATCTATTTGGACTCCAAAGCCAATACGCCAAGCGATGCCATGGAGTTAAACAAAGCTCTGTGCGATGCACTGGAGTCACGCTTGCAGCAGGTGCGCAAGGCCCGCGCCGATGGTGTCATCACCGAACTGACCCATGCGAGGGACTCTGCCAAACGCGAGTTGTCCGCATCCACCGAGCGGCTAAAGGAGCAAGAGCAAAACGCAGGTTCCGATTTGAGTGACCTTCGTGGTTTGACCGATACGGTCGCAGGAGCAGCAACCTCGCGAGCCGAATTTGATCAGATCAAAAACGAGATTCGGCAGGCTGAGATCAATCGGCAAACGCTGCTAGCGGACCGCGAGTTGCTCGTCCGCGCCACCGAAGATCCGAGCTCCTTTATTGTCGCTCCAGGGGCGGTGTTAAACTCTCAGCCAGGCCTCAAACGTCTTCGCGAAGGATTGGTGGATGCTCAGCTCAGCGGTGCTCAGCTGACAGGTCGGTTCACCGACGTCCACCCGTTGGTCAACTCATCACAAGCTGCCCAGGCATCGATCGTCAAACGCTTCTCTCAAGAACTCAAGGCTTCTATCTCGAGTGTCGAATCGGACTTGGCTCTGGTGGATCGACGCATTCAGCGTCTCGAGAACCAACGTGCGTCGGCAGAACAGAGATTGATACGATTGGCAGACAGTCGTGCAAACTATGCCAACATGCTTTCCGAGGTTAAGTCCAAGGTCGCATTAATGGAGTCTGCTGAGCGAGAATTGGCCGAAGCTCAGGCTGCACGCGATTCTTCTGTGTCGACGAGCCTTCTGACACGGCTGGATGCGGCCATCGTGAGTGATCGCCCCATCGGACCAGGGCGAACAACGATCGCTGCCATGTGCGGCATCGCAGGATTGATCTTTGGCCTAGGGGTTGTCTTCGTTGTAACCCCGATCGATGCAGGGCCATCATTCGGTCGTCGTGCCGTCGATCGCTCGAGAAGCCGTCGTGGAGTCGACGACAGAGTGGAAAACTCGGGGCTTGTTCCCCCATCGGATGCCGTATTGCCCAGTCCTGCATTGAGCGAGTATCAAGCCAAGTCGGCTGCTGCAAGCAAGTTTCAACCAAGTGCTAACGAAACTTCGGCGCAAACCCTTGCTAAAAGTATCGCAGAGCTAGCTTCTGACTTGGACAACGAGACGCAATTTCCAATCCAAAAGCCGCGAGAGTCGACGCCGATTTCTGAATTCCTCACGGCGTCGAAACCATCTAGCCCCGAAGTTGACCTGGCCTTTCAGGAACTTGCTAAACTGCAGTCTCGCAAGCCGGAGAATCGATCGGAAGAACTCTCTATTCAATCCAAGATCCACGAACTCAAAGGTTTTCTATCGGGACAAGGTATACGTCCTCTGGACCCTAAGAAAGCGGCAGACAGCGAAGAGCCGCCGCGGCACAAGCCTCGACCAACTAAGACTTAGCCGAATCGAGGACGTGGCTTGGGGG
>CAIXME010000634.1 GCA_903920425.1 uncultured Pirellula sp.
GAAGATCGAAGCGGAAATGGCCAAACTCGTGGAGCTTGCCGAACCCTTCGAATCGTTCTCCTTGAATCGCGAGCAATCGGTCGAGCTATGCAGCGACATGAAGCAAGCCCTCAAGGTTGAGCACATCCAAACGGGATTGGCTGATCACGAATCGCTCGGTTTCTACCGTCAAGGTGAGTTCGTCGACTTGTGCCGTGGCCCACATATTCCTGACGCAGGCCGAATCAAAGCGTTCAAAGTATTGAGCGTTGCGGGTGCTTATTGGAAAGGGGACGCATCGGGCAAGCAATTGCAGCGAGTTTACGGGACAGCTTGGTTTAGCGCCAAAGACATGCAAGCTCACTTGGAACAAGTCGAAGAGGCCAAAAAACGAGACCACCGCGTCATCGGAAAACGACTTGGACTATTCCAAATCTCGTCGGACGTCGGGCCTGGTATGTGCTTATGGCTCCCCAAGGGCGCACGTATCCGAAGCTTGCTAGAAGATTTCTTGCGCAAAGAAATGCTTAAACGAGGCTATGAACCGGTGTATAGCCCACACCTGGGACGCGTGGAACTCTACGAAACCAGCGGTCACTTTCCATACTACCGCGATAGCCAATTCCCACCTCTGTTCGTCAACGACGGAGGTGCACTGGTCGATGGTTGGATCCGACGCTTGCAATCCGAGGAAGGACTACCTCCAGCGCACGAGCAAGCGTTTTTACAAGCGGCAGAAGTGCTCGGTTGCGAAATCAAAGATTACGTAACGACCGCAACAGCCGAAGAACGCGTGGCCGTTCTCAACACTTGGCAGAAGCAACATGAACGTTACCTCGTCAAGCCGATGAATTGCCCACACCATGCAATGATTTTCAAAGCGATGCCGCGATCCTACAAGCAGCTCCCACTGCGTCTGTTCGAGTTCGGCAGCGTCTACCGCTTTGAGCAAACCGGCGAACTGAACGGCATGCTGCGGGTACGTGGTTTGACCCAGGACGATGCCCACATATTCTGCACTCAAGATCAAGTCGAGCAGGAATTCCGAAACACCATCGAATTGACCCGAATGGTGCTGGAATCCGTTGGACTCAAAGACTACCGAGTGCAGCTATCTTTGCGAGATCCCAAAAGCGACAAATACGTTGGCAGCGAAGAGAACTGGCAAAAAGCGGAGGCGGCGTTGCGACGCGTGCTCGAGGAATCCGGACTCAATTTTTCGGCTGCCGAAGGCGAAGCCGCCTTTTACGGCCCGAAAGCGGACTTTATGGTTCGAGATTGTATCGGGCGACAATGGCAATTGGGAACCGTCCAATTAGACTACAACTTGCCCGAACGATTCCAACTGGAATACATCGGATCGGACAACAAGACGCACCGCCCCGTCATGATCCACCGTGCACCTTTTGGGTCGATGGAACGCTTTGTGGGTATGCTGACCGAACACTTTGCAGGCGCTTTCCCCATGTGGTTGGCACCGGAACAGGTTCGCATCTGCCCGCTCAGCGAAAAATCAAACGACTACGCTTTTGAATTGGAAAAACGCTTTACGGACGCTGGTTTCCGCGTAACCGTAGATGCTCGTGGCGCCAAAGTACAAGCTAAAATTCGCGACGCTCAGGTCGAATTGATCCCGTATATGGCTGTGGTTGGCCCCCGCGAAGCAGAAACGCAATCCATTGCATTGCGCGATCGCATCGAAGGAGAAGTCGGAACAAAATCAGTAGAAGAAGTTTTCGCTCTGCTGGCCGACGAAGTAAATCACCGACGCATCCGACAAGTCGCGTCCAAACAACAAGCGGAAGCCGAACAGCCTCCAGCGGTCGAGACCGTAAGCAATGAATACTAAACTGAACGCAATCGAAACGATCAACGAAAGAACCGCTGAGCAAATTGTCTCAGATGAGTTCTTGATCGCTCGCGCGAAGATTCTCGAATTGGCTGCTACCCTTGACCGCATCGAACGCGCTCGAGGGGATGTCGAGGACACTCGCCACATGCAGCTTCTCACGCACGGGATGCAGATTCTATGCGATGACGAAGTCGACAAAGCAAAGCGAGTCCAATTGCTGATGAGCCGAGAGTACGACCCGCGATGGAAAGACTCTATGTCCATCGCAAAGAAGGAAAGCTAAATCGTGGACTACATCGATCCCCACCTCCACATGGTTTCCCGAACCACCGATGATTACGAAACGCTTGCCCGCATGGGCTGCGTGGCCATCAGCGAACCCGCTTTTTGGGCGGGTTTTGACCGTGGCTCCGTCGAAAGCTTTCGCGACTATTTTCGGCAATTGACCGAGTTCGAGCCAAAACGAGCCGCGCAGTACGGTATCTCTCACTACACATGGCTATGCATCAACGCCAAAGAAGCGGAGAACGTTTCCCTATCGCGTGAAGTCATCGCGATGATCCCCGAATTCCTCGAAGCCAAAAATGTGCTTGGGATCGGCGAAATCGGACTCAACAAAAACACTCGCAACGAAGCGACGATTTTTCTTGAGCATCTCGATCTCGCCGTCAAATACAACCAACAAATCTTGATCCACACGCCTCACTTGGAAGACAAGTACCAAGGGACGCGAATGATCCTCGACATGCTCATGGGCGATTCGCGCATCGATCGATCGCGTGTCCTCGTCGATCACGTAGAGGAGCACACAATCGAACACGTATTGGAAAATGGCTTCTGGGCAGGCATGACGTTGTATCCAGTCAGCAAATGCACTCCTCAGCGGGCTGCTGATATGATCGAGCGATTTGGTCCAGAACGCCTAATGGCTAATTCCGCAGGTGATTGGGGACCAAGCAAACCGACAGCGATCCCCGATCTGATTATGGAACTCAAGAAACGCGGACATTCCAAAGAACTGATCAAAAAGATCGTTTACGACAATCCCAAGCAGTTCTTTTCGCAAAGCAAACCGTTCACACACGGTTAATCGATTCCTGCTACGCTTCCTTGTTCTCTATTACTTGGCAATCCTTGGCCCGACGATTGCAAACACACTCTCGCTTCTCCTTTTTTTGTTTGCAGTTTCCACATGAATAAACCGTTCGTTGGGATTATTGGGCTCGGTTACGTTGGTCTACCGCTCGTCCGGGCTTTCGTTAGCGCCGGAGCTCGCGTCTTCGGATTCGATGTCGACCAGCAAAAAGTAAACAAACTGCTTCAAGGCGAAAGCTATATCCGCCACCTGGAGACGAGTTGGCTCAAGCCCGCAATTGCCAACCAAACCTTCGTTCCGACCAGCGACATGTCTCGTCTTGGCGACCCCGACGCCATCATCATCTGTGTCCCCACGCCGCTAAACGCGAGCCGCGATCCAGACATGACTTACATCGAAAACACAACACGCGCCATCGCAAAGCATTTGCGCCGAGGTCAGCTAGTCGTCCTGGAAAGCACAACCTACCCGGGCACGACTCGCGATGTCGTCAAACCAATCCTAGACGAATCGGGCTTGGTTTGCGGAACCGACTACTTCCTCGCATTCAGTCCCGAACGAGAAGATCCAGGCAATCAGCATTTCTCGACCCAAACGATCCCCAAGGTCGTTGGCGGTATCAACCCAACCAGCTTGGAAAAAGCCATCGCCATCTATTCGCTGGTAATGAAGTCTGTCGTGCCCGTGGCCAGCTGCGAGGTCGCAGAAGCTTCGAAGATTCTCGAGAATACCTACCGCAGCGTGAACATCGCCATGGTAAACGAATTGAAATTGCTCTTCATGCATCTCGGAATCGACATCTGGGAAGTGATCGAAGCAGCCAAGACCAAACCG
Organism: uncultured Pirellula sp.; assembly: GCA_903920425.1. Classification (GTDB taxonomy): domain Bacteria; phylum Planctomycetota; class Planctomycetia; order Pirellulales; family Pirellulaceae; genus JBKCUI01. Next base: position 3,762 of record CAIXME010000634.1, read on the forward strand.
TTCGGATTCCAGGCGTTCTACCCCGGCCCTGGACTCGGTGGCCACTGCATCCCGATCGATCCCTTTTACTTGACGTGGCTGGCCCGTTGCCACGAAATGCCAACGCGATTCATCGAGCTAGCAGGCGAGATCAATACCGCCATGCCAAGGTTTGTGGTCGATCGCGTTGCAGAAGCACTCAATGACCAGAGCAAACCGGTCAAAGGAGCGAAGATCGGGATTCTCGGTGTTGCTTACAAAAAGAATATCGACGACCCACGTGAAAGCCCCAGCTTTAAACTGATGGAGCTGTTATCGGAACGCGGAGCAATCCTTTCCTATTCCGACCCGCACGTGCCATCACTACCAAAAATGCGATCCTTTGACGTACCCGCACTTTCCAGCCAACCTCTGACCCCAGCCTATTTGAAATCGCTTGATTGCGCGGTGATTGCGACCGACCACTCAGCTTTCGATTACCCGATGATTGTCGGCCAATCGCATTTGGTAGTCGACACTCGCAATGCGACCTTGGGCATCGAAGCCCCCGCGGGGAGAGTCTGGAAGGCTTGATCGAGATCAGGCGAGTTTGGCATGGCCCAAGGCGAATGCCAAATCATTGCGTGCCTCCGGTTTTTTCGAGCACGAGCACGATTCCAATTGCTCAGTACTTTAGAACCGTTTATTCGTTCGTCTCGGGTTGCTTGGTATGGACACCTGCGATCAGCACATACAGCGACGGTACCACGAACAGCGTAAAGAGCGTTCCGATTCCCATCCCTGCGACCAACACGATGCCAATGCTGTTACGAGCCTGAGCGCCTGGGCCTGTTACGAAAACCAATGGCATGTGACCTAACATCGTCGCTGCAGAGGTCATCAGCACCGGACGCAAACGGGTCTGAGAAGCTTCCACGGCCGCTTGCCATTTCGTCCGCCCCACTTCTTGCAAATGGTTCGCAAACTCAACGATGAGGATCCCGTTCTTGGCGACCAGGCCAACCAGGGTAATCAATCCTACCTGAGAATAAATGTTGATCGTGGTCAACCCTAGGAACGTCAACGCCAAGGCTCCCGAGATAGCCAATGGCACCGAGCCGCACAAGACGATCAACGGGTCGCGGAACGAATGGAACTGTGCAGCGAGGACCAAGTAAATCAGAGCCAATGCGATGCCCAATGTCATCGTCAACGTAGAGCCTTCTTTACGTATTTGCCGCGACTCGCCTGCATAGTCGATAACAGCCGCATCACCAGCAACCTCGCGAGCGATGTCTTCCATTGCAGCCAGTCCCTGCTCTTTAGTAAGCCCCGGCAACATAGCCGCATTGAGCCTGATAGCTCCTTGTTGTTGGAATCGATTTAGAACACGAGGCGCGGTCAGCGGCAGTATCTTGGCAAAAGTGGAAACGGGGATCAGCTGGCCGCTGGGCGTACGGATCTTGAGATCCATCAGGGCGCTGGTCGATTGGCGGTCCGCCTCAGACAATTGCGGGATCACTTGATACGAACGGTTAAAGTAATTGAACCGATTCACGTACCCACCCCCAAGCAGCACACCAAGCTCCTGTGCGATGGCAGCCAAATCCAATTTCAAGTCGGCAACGCGTTCGCGATCAATGATGACTTGAGCCTGTGGCAAATCGATTTTAAGATCGGGATCGACGAACATAAAAATGTTCTTTTCCATCGCCTTGCGAGTAATCTCATTGGCGATTTCGAGCATCCGCTCTACAGGCTGATCGCTCTTGAGAACCATCTCCACATCAAAATTCGATGCCACAGGTAGAGGTGGTACCAAGATGGGCAGCGGCTTGAGACCGGGCACCTGCGAGGCCAATCCAAACGTTTCTCCAAGCATGGCAGATGTGCTGCGTTGGTGGTTCTTTTGACGTTCATGCCAATCCTTGGTGATGACCCCGCCAAACCCACTATTGGAGCCGACCAAGGCCCACATGTAGTCGGTCTCAGGCATTTGATCGAATTGGCTCCCCAACTGGGTTGCCCATCCCTTGGTGCTCGTTAACGTCGAGTCCGGGGACGCTTGCAGGATGACTGCAATGGCTCCCTGATCTTCAACCGGAGCCAGTTCTTTGCTTGAGAAATGGTAGAAGGGAACAGACGCCAAACCTACCAACACGGTCGATAAAGCAATTGCCCATCGCAGCTTTAACGCTTGTTCGAGCACCCGACCATAGAGCGATTGAATACGATCAAACACCGCGTTTACAAACCGGGTCAACAACCCCTCTTTACCTGACGCACTGAGCATCTTGGCACTCATGATCGGCGATAGCGTTACGGCCACGATCCCTGACAACACGACGGCAGCAGAGAGAGTAAACGCGAACTCGCGAAATAGCATCCCCGTCAATCCACCTTGAAATCCAATCGGCGCATACACCACAGCCAGGGTAATCGTCATCGCGATGATTGGACCAAACAACTCCCGAGCCCCGAGCAATGCGGAGTCAATCTTGCTCATCCCCTCGCGAATATGCCGTTGCACATTCTCAACGACAACAATCGCATCATCCACAACCAAACCAACGGCCAGAACAATCGCCAACAGCGTCAACAAATTCAGCGAGAACCCCATTAGGTACATACAAATCGCTGCACCGATGAGCGATACCGGCATGGCCACCAACGGCACAATCGCAGTACGAATGGAGCCCATAAAGAGGAATACAACGATCCCAACAATCGCAACGGTTTCCACTAACGTTTTCGAGATTTCCTTGAGAGCATCCCGCATAAACTTGGTTGCATCGTAAGCCAAATTCATGTCCATATGCGCAGGAAGTGTCGGCCGCAGCTTTTCCATCGCTACCTGCAGCTGCTGCGCGACGGCGATCTCGTTGGTTCCAGGCAACGGCCAAACTGAGACATACACCGCTTCTCGGCCTCGGTACATTGCGACCATCTGCGATTCCTCGGCCCCCATTTCCACCTTGGCAACGTCGCCTAGCCGAATAACGGCACCAGCGTTTTGCCACACGATCAAGTCCTGGAACTCGTCGACCGTTTTCAAATCGGTGTCGGTCAACAAGTCGACTTGTACTGTATCGTTTTTGACACGACCAATGGCAGCGAGGTAGTTGTTGCGTCGCAATGCACCATAAACGTCACCCGGTGTTAATCCCAACTCGGAGAGTCGTTCGGGCGAGATCCAAATGCGCATGGCAGGAGTTCGGCCTCCTTCGACACCAACTCGTTGCACCCCTTCGATCGTGGTCAGCTGTGGCTGGACATCGCGATTGAGATAGTCGGTTAAGCTGGCGATATCGAATTGATCTGACGTGAAACTCAGATAGAACGAGGCATACGGACGATCGGCGCGTTGGATGGTAACTCCGGGGGGCTCCGATTCAGCAGGCAGCTCTCGTCGCACTTGCTGGAGTCGCGTGTTGATCTCAGCTAACGCAGTCGTTGCGTTGTGGTTTAACTTGAGGTGAATGGTGATCGTGCTGACCCCAGCAGTGCTGACGGAATCGATGAAGTCGATGCCGGCAATGGACGAGACCGCTTTCTCGATCGGCGTCGTCAAAAAGCCACGGATGGTTTCAGCGCTGGCACCGATATAGATCGTGGTGATCTGGATCGACGTGCTTTCCAATTTTGGAAATTGCTGAATAGGCAACAACTGGGCAGTCCGAAGCCCAATGAGCACAAGCATCAAATTGACAACGATCGCCAGTACAGGATGCTTGATGAATACGTCGGTTATCGACTTCATTGCTGCACCTGATTAGGTTCTGCTTTAACAGGGGCGTTCACCACCCAAAGCCCAGCTCGCAACTTGAAGGAACCGTCCGCAACAATCGTATCATTCACCGTAACGCCGCTGAGAATCGCTACTTGCTGTCCAATGGTTTTGCCCGGGATAACGGGCTGCACAATGACACGCTGTTTGCTCGAATCATTCGGATCTGGGTTGACGACGTACACGAATGCACCGGTCGGTGACCGACGCAAACCAGAAGCAGGAATGGTGACCGCTTGTGTCTCTTTGCCAAACTCAAGCTCAACGCGTACGGAATCATTCGGCTGCATGCTGCTTGGCGGATCCTTTAGCTTTGCTCGAGCCAAAAGGTTGCGAGTGATGCGGTCCGACTGAGAATCGATGGCAATGATTTTTGCGGTGAGCAGTGTCGGCTCCACGATCAGCTTGACTTCGTCTCCCACGCGCACTTCGTCTGCGACCTGTTGTGGCATCATGAAATCGACATGCACATAGTCATCGACACCTTGCAGCATGGTGATCTGCGTTCCTTCGGGGAGATACTGTCCTTGCTGGATATCAAAAACGCCGACTCGAGCGCAAAACGGAGCTCGCAGCGTCTTTTTGCGAATGATCGCGTTGAGTCGCATCACTTCGGATTTGGCCTGTGCCAGGAATGCCGACGATTGCTCAAGCTCCAATTCGCTGATCGCCCTTGCCTCGGACGCTTGCTTGTTTCGTTTGAAGGTGGACTCCGCGATTTGCAATGCAGCTTGAGCGCTTTCCAGCTGTGCTTCCTCCACCGAGGTATCCAGCTTGAGAAGCAGCTGGTTTTCGTCCACGATTTGGCCCGACTGGAAAGAGATCTCCGCGACGGTCCCAACCACTTCGGTTTTCAATTGCAGAGAACGCGGTGCTAGTACCGTCCCAACAGCCGTTGAGGTTTGGCGTATCGATACATGCATTGGCTTGGCAAAGACAACGACTTCAGGCTGTTCCTCGTTGGGCGGCGGAGGTGCCGTCATCATCCTGTATTTTTGGTAAGCGATGGATGCTCCCACACCGAGAACGATCAAGACCAACAGTACCGACGCAACAATGGTTTTTAACATAGCTATGGTGATTCTCGGCTATGGATATTCGGGAAAGCCGATCTCTTAGGACAATGGTTGAGTTATTCTTCGCCGTCAACGGTCTCGGCAATGGCCGTGTTGCCAACGCTGTTTTCCGCTACTTGAAGAGTGACCATCTGCGGTTCACGTTCGCGCAAACGACGCAATTGCCCGCAAGCGGCTTGAATATCGTTCCCCTTGCGCTGACGAAACATGACGTTGATACCGCCATCCATCAAAATACGTCGAAAGGTATGGATCGCTTCTGGCGTTGGGGTTTCGTATGGCAGGCCAGGAACCGGGTTGTATGGGATCACATTGAGCATGGCGGTTTTATGCCGAAGCAATTTGACCAACTGTTCGGCGCACAAAGGCGAGTCGTTCAAATCCTTGAGCAACACGTATTCGAACGTGAGCCGGCGGCCAGAAACTTCAAAGTACCGATCGGCAGCATCCATGATGTGCTCGATGCCAACTTTTTTGTTCACTGGAACCAATCGCGTACGCAACTCATCGTTGGGTGCATGCAAACTAATTGCCAATTGATAGGGGGCATTCTCCTCGGCCAATTTGTCGATCGCAGTCGGCAAACCCACCGTGCTGATAGTGATGCGACGCGGGCTGATCCCGAGTCCAATTTCGCCGTCTCTAGCGACATCCAAAGCGTCCAATACGCGAGGCAAATTCGCTAAAGGCTCCCCCATCCCCATCATGACGATGTGCGAGAGCCTCTCTTCTGGCTCCAGCAGCTTTTGCAACCGGAGCATTTGCTCCAGTATCTCGCCGCGAGTCAAATTACGATCGACCCCGTCTAGACCACTGGCACAAAACACGCAGCCCATCGCGCATCCGACTTGGCTACTAACACAAATCGACCGCCTCGGACCGTCGCGCAACAGAACGCATTCGATACGTCCGCCATCCGCCAGTTCGATCAGCAGCTTTTCGGTCCCATCCTCGGAGTGCTGGGTTTCAGCGGTCTTGGACGTAAAAATCGAAAAGTGTTCAGCGAGCAGGACTCGCATATCCTTGGGCAAGTCCGACATATCTTGGAAGTCGTCGGCCCGCTTTTGGTATATCCACGTCAAAATCTGTTTGGCGCGGTACTTGGGAAAGTCGTGCTCCGTCATCCAATGAATCAACGAACGTTCGGACATTTCCAAAATCGGCTGCTTGACCGGTGCAGGACTCGGTTCGGCGTTTTCGGACATATTGATGGGATCGCTGATCATAGTGGCTTTCATCCCCAGAGCGTCAAAAGGGGACGGAGGTAGAAAATAGTGTGCAAAAACAAGTCAAAACGCATCTTTTCGGCAACCCGCTATGATAGTCGTTCCGCAGAAATTATCACGCTCCAATCTGCCGACTTCTCGGTGAAGTTCCTCCTTCGACATCCACTAGTGATGCGAAAATCGCATTACATCGCCCTTTCCCGCGAAACCAACGCCGCTATTGCAAAAAAGATTTACGGAGCGGGGCATTTTTAGAGACAGGGTTCAGCTATGCGACGCCCAAGTCACGTGCGGCCCCTCATAAACGACAGCCCTGATAGCGGCCGAAACCGGATGGACCATTATTTGAATAGCGCAGCCGGATCGGCTTTCCACAGCTTGCGAACTGCCAAAGCACCGCTAATAGTGCACATCAAGAACGTTAGCATAAACACCAAGAGCACACGAAGCGGGGTCAGTGTCATGACCAAACCAGTCAGATCCGCCAGCCAAATGTACAGCCCCCAGCTGGCTAACCACCCCGGCAAAAAGCCGAAAACGCTCAGATAGAACGACTGCAACATCACGAATCGCAAGAAATAAAGGGGACCGTACCCCATCGCTTTCAATGTCGCGAACTCTCCCAAGTGATCGTGAATGTCGGTAAACAGGATTTGGTAACAGATGATTACACCGACAAAGAGCCCCATTACAGTACCGATCGAGAAAATGATCCCGATCGGTGTGTTCGTGGCCCAAAATCCAATTTCTCGTCGGATCAGTAACTCACGGTCGTAGACATGGACGGCTTCGCCCAGCCGTTCCTGCAAATTTTTCAGGACCGTGTCCTTGTCTTGCTTGGGATCGATCACAACCAACCCAAGATCCACCGCCGCCAACGGCGGTTTACGCCCATTACGAAAGGGAAAGAAATTCTCGACCCCTCGCTCGGAAACAACAATCGAACCGTCATAAACAAAGTCGGTACCGATCTCAACCCATTCCTTCATTTCCACCTTTTTGCCCGACAATTCAATCTCTTGATTACGCAATCTATCGAGATCTCGCTTTTCAAAACCGTACTTTAGTTTGCTCTTGCGGTCGACCAATGCTGCGTTCGCGTCTCCCAGCAGTTTGCATTTGGAGTTCATGACGGGATCGAGAAAAACATCTCCGTCCAGCGGAACACCGATTGCTCGAATGGAACGGGAAACGTTCCCAATGACGCGAACCTCCGCCATCGAACGATCCAGATAGAGTGGCTGAACTCTCACCACACCGTCGACGCCGTAGGCTCTCTGCAAGAGTCCATAGTCAAATCGTTGCTCACTAGGAACTGTATACCGGGCCGGACTAATGATCACCAAATCGGCCTTGAGCAGACGCAGCAACTGCACCGTGCTATCGAAGAGGCCATTCAAAAAGCCTATTTGCATAAACATCAAGATGACAGCAAAACCGATCCCGGCCGATGCCAAAATCAGTTTGGGAATACTGGACGTTGTATTCAGCCAAGCAAGTGGAGTTCGCATAGTTCTTATCTATTTGCATCACTAAAACAGCGATGCAGGCTCCGCCTTCCATAGTTTACGAATGGCCAACAAACCAGCGAGTGTGCACATCAATAGCGAGAGACCAAACACTCCAATCGCCCTCTGTGTTGTCATGAACGTAGGGATACCGGACATTCCCGACGTGATTTGGTAGAGCAAGAGGGAAACGAGAAAGGCAGGGACGTATCCAAAAACGGCTAGCAACCAAGCCTGCCGTAAAACGGTGTGTGCCAAATAGAGAGGAGAATAGCCCATAGCCTTGAGTGTCGCGTATTCTGGCAAACGACTTGCAACATCCGTCGCGAGAACCATGTAAACGATCGCTGCACCGATGATGAATGACAGCACGACTCCCATGGTAAAAATCATGCCGATAGGCGTTTCGTTCAACCACCGATTACGCTCCCAGTTCTTTTGCTCATCCATCGTCAACACTTGTACCGCCAATTCCGATCGCGGGTCTTGTTGCCGCAACCACTGGACGATCGCTTTTTTGGATTGAGTTGGGTTGAGTCCCGGCCGCAGTTGTACTAACCCCAGCGAAGAACGGAGGCGCACATCGATTCCAGCTCGCCTTCCGAACGCAACATCATTGATTAGAACGGCGCCGTTGGTAGCCAGCCCTGTACCTAATTTGAAATGGCCAGCGATCTTGGTAGTCCGTCCACCAAGCTCTGCTAACTTGCCATTGTCATCATCAGAAAATCGCTTGCAGTTTTCAGGACCGTATTCCGCCCGGGTGGCTCGATCGATCAGCAGCGAGTCAGGATCCTTGATCAAGTACAGTTTGTCCGATAGTTCGTCGAGATCGATAACGCTTCGATCCAACTGCACTCCCATCATGCCGACGGTGCGAAAGGATCCATCCGGTGGTGCGCTGCTACAGAGCTCATTGCGTATTGGGTTTTGCCACTTTTGCAGCATGATAAAAAAGGGATCGACCGCTTGCACGTCGGGATGCGAAGCGACCAAATTCATCCAAGCTCGCTCAATGGTACGCGGCTCGTAAAGATGGACATAATCGGGGGAACGCAACACCAAATCCCCGCGGAGCCGGTTGTAAACGATTGTCGCAGTATTTCCGACCGCTCCACGAAATCCCAACTGCATAAAGATCAGCACCAACGCGAACGCCACACCTGTCAAACTGACGATAGCCCGTGTAGGTTGGCTAATCAGATTGAGCATGGCGAGCGGGGTACGGCGAAAAACTGGCAGCAACAACGGAGAAGAGCTTCTTTCGTGACTTGAGAAACTTGGAAAAACCAAGACAATCATAGCATGAATTAGAATTCGGCAGCGGGGGGCGGCTTTTCCAGTTTTCCGCGATTGCGAATTTCATCCATCCAACTAGGAATCCATTTTGGCATCATTATCACGTAGTGGCGTTTTTTCTGCAGGTATGGACGATCGCTTGGCACGCTTTAGTGAAAGCATCTCCTTTGACCATCGCCTCTACAAACAGGATATACGCGGATCGATCGCTCATGCCCAAATGCTCTGCCGCCAGAAGCTGCTCAATCAAGCGGAGTTCGATGCCATACAAAGAGAATTGCTGGACATCGAATCGGTATTGGATCGCGGCGAAATGCCATTCAAAATCGAACTTGAAGATATCCATATGCATATTGAGCAAGCGCTCATCGATCGACTTGGGGACGTCGGTCGAAAACTGCACACAGCACGCTCGCGAAACGATCAAGTCTCCACGGACATTCGACTCTGGGTTCGCGACAGCCTGGACCAAGTGGACGGACTCTTAAAAAATCTGCAGCGTGCATTTCTGAAAAGATGCATCGTAGACGCAAACGTCATTGTTCCTGCCTATACGCATATGCAACGCGCTCAACCGGTGTTGGCTGCCCATTACTGGTTGGCTTACGTCGAAAAATTCGCTCGCGATCGAGGACGCGTGGCGGACTGCCGTCGCCGTGTTAACGTGTGCCCCCTGGGTGGCGCCGCCGTCGCAGGTACTAGCCTTCCCATCGATCGATCCTATTCGGCCGAATTGTTAGGCTTTGATGAGGTAGCGGCTAACAGCATCGACATCAGCAGTGACCGGGACTTTGCTGTGGAATCGGTATTCGTCCTGACAATGATCGCAGAGCACTTGAGCGGTTGGGCCGAAGAGTGGATCTTGTGGTCCACGACGGAATTTGGGTTCCTGAAGCTGCCACATGCATTTTGCACAGGTAGCTCCATCATGCCTCAAAAAGTGAATCCCGATACGCTCGAGCTTACTCGCGGAAAATCAGCTCGTGTTATCGGTAATCTGCAAACCTTGCTCGTTCTGCTGAAAGGCCTACCGCTTGCCTACAACCGAGACTTGCAAGAGGACAAGCCTCCCTTGTTCGACTCCTTTGACACCGTGATCGCTTGCTTGGAGTTGGCGACCCCGATTGTCGAACAAGCGGAACTGCAACCGGCCGTTATCAATGCTCGACTCGATCAAGGGTATCTGGACGCAACCGCCCTGATGGAAACACTCATTGCACGCGGCATGCCTCAGCGCACCGCGCACCACAAAGTGGGTGCGCTCGTCGCAATCGCCAAATCGCGAGGTGTTCCGCTAAACGAGTTAACCGACGCCGAGCTGATCTCCGTAGATGCGACGCTCGATGCGTCTATCCGCTCGACGCTCGGAGTGGCAGGGGCGATCAAGTCTTATGTTTCGTTTGGATCGAGCAATCCCGAACTGGTCGAAACTCAAGTAGAAAACTGGAATAAACGTCTAGCATAGGTAACCTTTCATGCGCCCCGAATTCGTTTACTTTGACCTTGGTAATGTGCTGCTGTTTTTCGATCACGATCTAGCCATGAGAAAAATGGCTCGAATTGCTGGTGTGACTTTTGAACAAATGCGCACCATCGTGATGGATAGCAACTTGCAAATCGAATATGAAACAGGTTCGATTAGCAGCCTGCAATTTGTATCTCGCATCTCCGACGCGGTGAGTCGCGACCTGGACAAAGCAGATATGCTGCAAGCGGCAGCGGACATGTTCATACCCAACCCGCATATCTTGCCCGTACTCCAGCGAGTCAGAGAACTCGGCATCCCCACGGGTTTGCTTTCCAACACATGCGAAGCCCACTGGCATTGGATTGTCGAGCAACAGTACCCCCAAGTTAAAGGTTGGTTCCAACCTATCGTTCTGTCGTATGAAGCCAAAAGCATGAAACCCGCGCGCTCCATCTACCAGCAAGCAGAAAAGCTAGCCGGAGTGCCCTCGAGTTCGATTTTCTTTACCGACGACCGACCGGACAATGTGCAGGCAGCCGTGGATGCGGGCTGGCAGGCGGAGGTCTTCGTGAACGCGGATCGCCTCATGAAGACTGTCGACCAATGGTAGCCAGCATCCCTCGAGGCCGTCTCGATGGGCCGGCCGTTATTCCCCTTTGCCTTTGTCTCATTGCAGTGGGACTCTTAAGCGATTCAGGAATATGCATTCAGCAGCCCAACGCAGCCCCTGCTAAGGTTTCGACTAGCAACCTCAAAAACGTCATCCAAGTCCATGATTCCCTTTTTTCAGGGGCGTTACCGGAGAACGAAGCTTCCTTTGCAGAATTAAAGCGACTGGGGGTCAAGACGATCATGAGTGTGGACGGAATGATCCCCAACGTTGCATTGGCAAAGCAATATGGCATGAGATACGTGCATTTGCCGCTGGGATACGACGGTATCTCGAAGCAACGAGCTCTCGAGATCGCCTTCGCTATCCGGTCGATTCCTAAACCGATTTACCTCCATTGCCACCACGGAAAGCATCGCGGCGCCGCAGCTGCAGCATCGGGTTGTTTGTCGCTCGGACTCATTTCGCCAGAAGAGGCCAATCGCGTATTAAACCTGGCTGGTACCAATCCGGGCTTTCGAGGCCTGTACGACGCCGTTAACAACGCAAGCCGAATTCCTGACGCGGAATTAGATGCAAGCCAAATCACTCTATTAGAAATCTCCCCCGTACCTGCGATTGCCGAATCGATGACTGCCATCGACGCGACATGGGAAGCCTTAAAACGGGAATGCGAGTCCAAAAGCGACTTCAATCCAATCCGATGCGCCAATCAAAGCCTCCTACTCAGGGAGCATTACGTGGAGCTTGGTCGACTGCAAGAAGTCCAACGCATGCCATTGGAGTTCCATCGATTGCGTGAAAAAGGGGAATCGATCCTCGCAAGGATGGAGACCCAATTTCGACGCTCAGCCGAAGAAGCGGTCCCTGCCGATTCTACCAGAGCAGGAATGATCGCGATCGAATCCAACTGCAAGGAATGCCATACCCTTTTCCGCGATGTTCCGAAGGGTGCCTCAGGACCGAAACCTTAGGCTTTTAATTCGTTATCGGCATCCAGTCGACATCGACTCGGGCGAGCAATCGATTTGCAAGCTGCCAAACCTCATTCGTGGGTAGCCACACACGTTCAATGATCTCTGAAAGAACCATGTGTTCTCCAAGGCAAATGACAGAGCTCGTTTTGCTATGCTCCGAGACTACGACCGCAGCGCGTTTGTCCTCAATCTCAGACTTCTGAAGCGCATCGAGTTGTTCTGCGTGAATACATGGTAACAAAATCGTGTTTCGTATCGCACCGCCAAATTCCACCAAATAAGGTCTCGCCGCATCGATCTCATCGGCCAAACTGTGGTGAATATGGCTGGTCGGGTTGCTGGCATGCAGAGTCGATATCGTAGATGTCCCTTTCACCGCAGGATCGCTAGCAGGCCCTTCCTCTTTCATGGCATTGGTTTGCGTGGAATCGATTTCGGCATCATCCAATGCTATTCGGGATTGATTTCTGGCGTCGACAAATTTTTGCAAAATGAAATCGTAGAGCTGCTTGAATGTGGTCGGCGACTCGGATTCCTCCGGCGCAGTCGTTGGTTTAGCAGCACCGAACGTTTCAGCCATCCTCTCGGCTGCGAGTGTTTGCAGCGACTTGCGGAACTGACGTGATTGCAAATCGGTCATATCGGTTCGGGCGAGATTTGCCAGTATCGCTTGGGATTGTGGGGAGTTGTCCAAACGCAGTCCCAGATCTTGCGCGATCTCGGCCGCCCATTTCGCAATATCGCGATGCAAGTTTTGGATTTCGTTCATTGCCAAGTCTTCCATATAGGCAATGTGTTCCGCCATGCGATCGAGCATTTTCGAGGCCATCGAATGGAATCGAGCCTCTAACGCCATCGCATTCAATTTGTTTTCGAGTGCTGGGGTAGCGAGCTTTGCGCCGCTGTAGAGACTTTCCAAAAACGCATCATGCTTATCAGCCAACTTCTGCGCGACGACCGCCAAGGAGTTCGAGTTGATGCTGAACTTGTTTGCGATCTCCCGCAGAACATGTTTTAGCGAAATCCAAGTTGACGGAGCATTGAGCCAGCGACGTGCAATCCAATCAGCAAGCTTTGCACGCGTCTCAAGCACTAACTTGGATATCAGTTTGGTCGCGATTTCCGATTCGATCGCGAGTTGATCACAAATGACGTCCAATTCCTGGCGTTGAACTGTGTTGAGAACATTGGTGATACTATCTTTTTCAGAAGACTCTTCCCCTTGCGTGTCATTGTCAGCAGTGCTCGGATCAGTCGATGATGGCACGGGCGTTTTCCCTGGACGGGTCGGTTCGCTCGGCATCAAGCACATCATGCAATAGTGCACCCATGCTTGCGCTGTCCACTGATTGCTGCGGAACATATCTCCGACGAAAAGGTCGATCTGTTCGCTCAATCGGGGGTCCGGTTGCGACTGCTCCTCATCAGCATTGGCTCGCCTTTCACCGAGGATCGCATTCAGCGTCGCAATCCAAGGCAAAAGGGATCGCATGCAAAGTCGCCCAGCCGCAACGACGGGTTCAACGCTGGAATCGACTTCAAACGAACGAATCGTGACAGTGCTCAACCAAGGTGTCCAGCTCCGGTCCGTCTTCTCATTGGTTTCCTCTTCTTGAAAACGCGTCGAAGCCAAGCGTACTCCGAAATCGGTCTCAGTCGAAGCGTACAGATATTCAGAAACTTCGTGGATCGCCGATTCCCAGTCTTTGGTATTCCCACACATTCCTCCGTGGACGACAGTGACATGATCAAAAGGGGGCTGATTGATCGCTTGGGATGGAGGCAGTTGATCGAGGGACGGATGAAGCCCTTCGGTATCAAAGTAGTGATGTATTTCTGTGAAGCAGGCAAGTGCGGACGCAGCGGCTAGGTCGGTTGAGGTAGCTCCGTGGGGTGCACCGCAAGTCAGAATCAGTTCGATGTCCAGAGGGACGTTCATTTCGGTAGCGTGTTGACGCAGCAGAAACCCGATTTCCGATACGAGCGCCCCTCCGGTACCGCCGTGGGCAGAGGCCACAATTTTGACCAAAACGCGCTCTTCGAATCGATCTGGTCCGTTGCTCTGCGCGACTTCCAAAAGAGCATGGTTGAGTGCATCGAAGACGAGCGTTGCATTGTCTAAAAAGGCGAGCATGCCCAGCGGTCGTACTCCTTCGGTCTGAAGAGACCGAGGGATATTGTAGACCCAGCGCCTGCTCAACTGAGGAAATACGCCGGTGGTGGAGTCGCGATAATACTGTGGGGTTTTCAGAGGCACGTGAACCAACGAGTGGTATGGCATTCGAGCGGTCTGATCGTGGCGACTAACGTTCTCGATAGCGTTTTTGTCGGTATCGATAAAAAGAAAGCCGAGTTGCTCGTTAGACAATCGTTCCTTATCGGAATCAAAGATCTTTTGACGCAGTGACATCAAAGCATTGGCTCCCGTTCCGCCCAGCCCGATCACCAGCGCTTTATGTTCCCGCGTCGCGTCCTCCACGGTACTTGAACCATGAATTCCAACAGTGGTTTGTCCATGGCGCGGAGCCGAGTCGACGAGCGTCGGCAATATCTCCAAGCTCTTCAGCATCCGCGGCAGAAAGAAAACGCTATCGGTATTCTTGGTGGATGCGTTTTCTTTGTGAACCCCAGAACCTTGAATGCGATTGGGCTTTATGCCGTTGGGGTTAGGACTACTCTGGCGATAGGCAGGTTTGGGAGCCGAGCGATTTCGTGGACTACTGGCCGCTGCTTTTCCGGCCCCTTCCTGTGCCGAGTCCTTTCCTTGCGAGGCAGACTCTTTGACCCGTTCTAACGCTTTGATCAATTCCCGACAGTCACTGAATCGCAGCTGTGGCTTCTTGGCGAGTGCCTTGCTCAAGATCGGTCGCTCGAGCAAGGGAACGGCTTCCAAATTAGGAGCCTTGTGCAAATGCTCGTTGGCTAGTTGCGCTGTCGTTCGGCCGCGAAAGGGCAATGTGCCCGTGAGCAATTCTTGGTATACGATCGCTAGTGAATATTGATCGCTAAATCGCCCTGGGCGACCATCGAACATTTCGGGTGCGGCGTAGGTTGGGGTTAGCCCACCCATCACGGACAGGCTATTGGATTGAATATCTTTGAGCAATCCAAAGTCTGCAACCTTGACTCGATCAGCGACCAATAGAAGATTCGCGGGCTTGACATCCAAGTGTTGTAGATCGTGCTGCTGGCAAAGAAAATCCAAACCGGCAGCCGCATCCGATAGGTACCCTAACAGACGATCGCGGGGGATACCAACAAATCCCTTTTCTCGGAATTCAACATAGCGATCATGCAAAGAGCCATGAGCCAACTCGGTAACGATCACCAATTGCTTGGCGACGACTTCTATTCGTTCAAGCGACAGGATGAAAGGA
>CAIXME010000635.1 GCA_903920425.1 uncultured Pirellula sp.
CATGGCCGATTTGGCTGCCCAGCAGGCCGCCAACCAACGGGGCGTGCAAGCCATGACGGAGTTGAGCCGACAGTATGGCCTCCGCGTCGTTCAGCAATACTTGGAGCATATCCAGTCCGCATCCGAGGCAAAGACTCGGGCTTGGATTGAAAAACTAGGAGATGCACCGAGGTCTTTTGCAGACAGGATGGATGATGGAACTGCCATCCAAGTTTGCGTTCAACCCGTGGTTGATGAGCTGAATCGGCGTGCATTGAAGATAAACTTTAGCGGCACGGGCCCAGAGTCGGCTGGCAACCTCAATGCCAATCCGGCCATTGTCTCTGCTGCAGTGATCTATGTAATCCGTTGTGCCATGATGGACACGCTGCCGTTGAACTCAGGTGTATTGCGATGTGTCGAGATCCACGTTCCACGCGGGATTCTGAATCCACTGCCGGTAGGAGATCAAGTCGATTGGCCAGCGGTGGCGGGTGGAAATGTTGAGACGAGCCAACGCGTCGTCGATTGTCTGCTTGGGGCATTAGGCCTGGCTTCTGCAAGCCAAGGTACCATGAATAACTTCCTCTTTGGTGATTCCGGTTTCGGGTACTACGAAACGATCGGAGGCGGGACGGGAGCAACGCCTGACGGGCCGGGGGCGGATGCCGTGCATTCGCATATGACCAATACACGATTGACCGACGTCGAGGTGTTGGAGAAAAAGTATCCTGTTCGACTGATCCGATTCGAGATTCGCAAGGGGAGTGGTGGAACGGGGCGGCATGTGGGCGGTTGCGGGCTTGTTCGTCAAATCCTGGCCCTGCGGAAGCTCGAGGTGTCATTGGTCACGAGTCGACGCAACACCCGACCTTTCGGGTTGGCGGGCGGAGAAAGTGGCGCCGCAGGTGGGAACTGGCATGTTCTCTCTGATGGCAGCGCCAGGGCTCTTGGCAGTTCGGCCCAGCTTTCGATCGAGGCGGGTGAGAGCATCTTGATAGAAACCCCGGGCGGAGGCGGATTTGGAACGGTCGGGACTTGAGGAGTTGGATTGCAGCAAAACCGGGTTCCCCCTCCGCTTGACTTGCGTATTGACATGCCGCGACGAGGGCTTAATGGGTTGCTACCTACCCCAAAGTGAGTCGCTAGCAGGGATTATGGCCGTTTAGGTAAGTTTGACCGCAGAATGCAGCAGTCAGACGCCCGGAACCTCTTCCGTGATTTTGCTGCTCGATTTACGATATCGCCATCAGAGCACATCCTTGAGGTTGTGAGCGAAGTTCGCGGAACGGATTGCCTGGGGTAACTGGTGACCAACGAAAACAGAAATGCTGGAAGAGACGAGGATTTGGTCCATGTATTGGGCTATCTGAATTTTTCGTCTGGCAAATCCGACCCAAAATCGCTCGCTGCTCTGAACCGTCTTTACGGTTGGGCCCTTGCTGGCTCGCCGCGTCAATACAGCCCATATGCTGGGTTACCACCTTGGCTGACCATCCAGCAATGGTTGCAAGATCGCCTAGGAAAGCTTCGGGACGAAAAGGAGATCTTTCGGGAGAGCGATCAAGCGAGTCAAGTGCTGCAGATCGTTTGGCTCTATTTGCTGCCGGATTATCTCGATTTTCACAGCGACCTTTTGTTCCATCAAGAACCCGAAGGCCTGTTCAACGGCTTGTTCTTGGGTAGGGCGATCGAAAGCGTGCTCAAGCAGGGGGCACCATGGGACGAAATCGACCGTATCGTCCCCAAGAGTATCGAGGAACTAAATGACTACGTCGGATATCGACCGGTTGCTGTTCTAGAGGGACGCCGCTTAGAGCCATATGCGCATGAGTGGTTGCGGCCTATTCCCCTCTACATTCGCGACGTCGGGGTAGCCTTTGGGCCGTATTACGATCTCGTGACCAAGACCTTAGAGATCTTGAGAAATACGTCGCATGGGATTTTGCGAGACGCTCAATTTGATCCTCAAAATCTAGATGAGCTAGCGCTGGATCCGCGTGCCTACGATTTCGACCATCCAGTCAACAAGCGTCCTAACTATTACTTTGGACAATGGGATCCACATACGATGGATCAATCGGCGAATTATCGTCGATTCGTTTTGCAGCAGGTGACCGTCGATGCGCTGCTTGCGCGTGTCGCACAGGAAAAGGAGCTTTCCCAAGAGGAAACATTAACGGAGGCGGCTGCAGTGTTGGCCGGTACCATGTTGATGGCATCTGGCATTTCCGGTGGAAGTGCCAATGCGTTTTCCTCAACCACCACGCTAGTCCAATTGTTGTCCCAGATCGCTCTTTATCGTGATTCGTTTTACGCCGAGTTTCTCGATGGACTGGAGGGGCCGCACGCGGATCGATTGCGACAAGAGGCGGCAATACGACGCCAACCACTCGGTGGTGCTCGTCAACAACTCAACACCAACCTCGCGCGTCTTCGTGCATCGCAGGTTGAGCATGTTCAGTTAGCCCGTATTTTTGCGCGGATGGGAAGCGCCAACGCGGCCAAAGAGGAATCCGATGATGTCCAAGTGCCATCGGCACGTATATTGTGCCGCATCGATTGCTTGTTGACCGTCGGCAACCAACTATTGCGCCGAAACGAACTAGAAAAGGCCGGAGATATCCCGGACCAAATATTCGATTTGATCCAGCGAGGGATTGCTTGCGGAGCGTTGGTCGATCCTTGGAATATTCTTGGTTTTGCCGGCAATTTCCCGCGATTTATTGGGACCGATTCGACCGTTAGCGATGAACGCGTTGAGGAACTGGTCCAGATCATGGAACAGACCTTGGGCTTTCTATCGCGACTCTGGCGCGAAGCCGCTGCCACCAACCAAGAATCGCTGTGCCTCCGAACCGAGGAGCGATTTCGCTGGATCTCGGACTGGTGGCGAAAATACGCTGCACACCAAGTCAGCGATGTCGAGGCAACTGACCCACAAGACTCGCTGGAGTCATCCCAATTGGTTGCCCGGGCTCTGCGGCTATGGCATCAAGGGGGCGCAGCGGCTGGCGATCTCAAGTTTTGGGCTCCCCACGCCGACATGTTCGACTCCCCCAAAGCCTATGCTTTGGTTATCGAAGCCCTTCTGGATCGTCG